>JAKSUH010000129.1 GCA_024413395.1 archaeon | reverse complement strand
TTCATAGATTAAATAAAGATAAACAAGATTTATTATTACCACATGTTGAAGATGGATCAATTATTTTAATTGGTGCTACTACCGCAAATCCATATCATTCAATTAATCCTGCAATTAGATCAAGATGTCATTTATTTGAATTTAAACCATTAAATAATGATGATATTAAAAAAGGAATCAACAATGCCTTAACAAGCTCAGATGGTTTAGATAATAAATATACTATTGATGATGATGCATTAAATCTAATATGCGATACAGTTAATGGCGATATTAGATGGGCATTAAATATATTAGAATTATGTGCAATCATTTCAAAAGATAATCATATAGATACAGATAACGTAAAAGAAAATTGTAAGAACGTTAATAATAGACAATTTGGTTCAGAAGATGGACATTATGATTTATTATCAGGATTACAAAAATCTATAAGAGGATCTGATCCTAATGGTGCACTATATTACTTAAGTTTATTAGCACAATCAGGAGATGTAGATTCAATAGAAAGAAGACTATTGGTAATAGCTTATGAAGATATAGGATTAGCTAATCCTGCCTTAGCTGCTAGAACTATTAATGCATGTAAAGCAGCCGAAGCAGTAGGCTTTCCAGAAGCTATCATTCCATTAGGTGTACATATTATTGATTTATGCCTATCACCAAAGTCTAGGACTGGTGTAGATGCAGTTCATAAGATGGCAGATATCGTTAATACAAAGGCTTATGATATGCCTAAATATTTAAGATTAACCCCAGTTGGCCTAAATAAAGATGAACAATATTCATATGATAGATATGATTGTTTCCATAAGATTCAATATCTACCAGATGAATTAAAAGATGTAGATTTATTACCTAATTTCAATAACAATCGTTATGAACAACAATTAAAACAAATCTATGATGAATTAAAGAAAAATAAACGTACTTCAAATCTAAAGGACCTATACAAATGAAATTTTTTAGAAAAAACCAAAACACAACAGAATATGTAGATACTATATTTTCAGTAGTAAGAGCAGCAAAAGCTGATAATGATGAAAATAAAGTAAACGGAACTGCAGGATGTCTTGCAGATGAAACAGGTAAGTTATTTGTATATAACACAGTTTTTAAAAACGAAAAAAATATTGAAGACGTTAAAAAAGCAGCATATGCATCTTCTCCTGCAGGTAATACAGATTATATAAATGCAATCACTAATTATTTATTAGAAGATAAAGTTACAAATAATCATTGTACAATTGCAACAATAGGTGGAACAGGTGCAATCTTTACTTCAGTTAAATTATGTTTAGATGAAAACGATACAATCATTTATCCAGAAATATCTTGGGGTAATTATAAAGTAATCGCACAAGAAAATAATTTAAAACCACTTACATACGATGTATATAATTTAGATGATTTATTTAATAAAATTGATTCATGCAGTGATAAAGTATTTTTAATTATTAATTCACCATGTGAAAACCCATTAGGACATTCTTATAGTAATGAACAGTGGAATAAAATATTTGATAAACTAAATAACTTAAATAAAGAAGTAGTACTTCTAATAGATAACGCATATATGGATTATGCATATAATGATCCAAAAGCATTCTTCCATAACTTTAATAAGATTAATGATAATGTATTAGTATTAATAGCTGCATCATGTTCAAAATCATTCTCTTTCTATGGAGTAAGACTAGGAGCACTTATAGCTATTAATAATGATTCAGAATTTATTAATAAGTTTGAAAACCTTGCATCTAGAGCTGCTAGAACAACATGGTCTAATGCAAGTAATGGTGCAATGCTTACAGTTACTGATGTATTAAATAATCATTTTGATGAATACGTTAAAGAAAGAGATGCATCAGTGCAAATGCTTAAAGAAAGAACTAATTTATTTATTAAACAAGCAAATGAATGTGGACTTGAAACATATCCATATACAGAAGGATTCTTTGTAACTCTTAAATTTACTGATTTAGCTATAAGAGATAAGGTACATAAAACACTAATGGATAATCATATATATACTATTAAAGTTAATAAAGGCATTAGAGTAGGACTTTGTTCAATACCATTAAAGCAAATAGATGGATTAGCAAAAAGAATTAAAGATTTGCTATAATTGACGAGTATGGGAAAAGGAATAACTAAATTTCTAAAAAAACATCCTGGAACAAAACCACAATATGCTCCATTTGATTGGATTATGTCTTTACCGGTTATAAGACTATTATCCCCATTATACGAATGGAACAGAGGATTTTGGATCTATTGTTTTTTAGGATTTATGTCTGTAGTAACTGATTTTGTTACTTCTGCAATATTTAAGCAGTTTATATCATCAGCTACAATAGTTACAGCTATCGCATTTGCAGTCTCAACATTCGCTTCATTTGTAATGTTTAGATACTTATATTTCGATAGAACTAATAATTCTTTCATAAATGAATTATTAAAGTTTATACCTACAAGACTATTTACATTCTTCTTTGGTGAAATTGTAATGTTCCTATTTGTAGATACATGGCATTTCAATTTCTGGTTAGTAAAAGTAGTAAATATTCCAATAACTGCAATACTAAACTATATAACTTCAAAATTATTCGTATTCAAGTAAAAGATCGGTTAATAACCAATCTTTTTAATTTGTTGATTACTATACGTTAATAACGTATAGACAAAATAGACATTTTGTCTAAATAGTCTATTTTATAAATAAACAAAATATAATTGTTATACATTAAAAAAATAATATCCAATGGTAATGGAGTAAGTATATACTTCCTTCGTAAAGATGATGTGTGACGGTTCTGACACATCGGTAAAATAAAAATTGACCGTGCGAAGATGATGTGTGACGGTTCTGACACATCGGTAATATAAAAATTGACCGTGCGAAGAATAAATAAAAGACTGATAAATGAACTGAACCCCTAAAGTTGGACTAACAACTTGGGGGTTTTCTTTATGAAATTA
>JAKSUH010000128.1 GCA_024413395.1 archaeon | reverse complement strand
AAAATAAAAAAAAAGATTTAAATATAGATGCAATTTTACTCTTAGATTGAATTTTAAGAATAGTCTAAAATAAAGAAATATTGTGATAATTGTTTAATTATTTATTTGTTCTTTTATAATTAAAATTTGAATATAACTATATGAATAATTATTTTTATTTTCCTTCTATTTTATGTCTCCATTCGACATCTTCAACTCTAACAAAAGAAATGGCATTAACAGGACAAACAGACATACAAAGACCACATCCTTCGCATTTACTTTCTTCAACTTTCCATTTACCATTAACAGTTTTTAAAATAGCTTGAGTTGAATTATCTCTACAAGATAAAGCACAAGAACCACATCCAATACAAAGATCAGGATCAATTTTAGCTTTAACAGTCCAAGTATTTTGTATTTTATCTCTTTCTACATATCTTTTACTTCCAAGTCCTCTTATATCAGCTAAAGATGGGATTTTTCCTCCTAATAAAGGTTTTTCAATTTGGTCCTTATGTGGTAAAGTTCTTCTTTCAGGTTTATTTGCAACCAATTCTATTAAATCTTGTCTTGACCACATATATAAATAAAATTGAAGTCCACTAATCATTTCATAAATTATTTCATAACTATATCTCATAATACCAGTACATATTTCAACAATATTTGCTCCAGCATAAATATGTTGTAAAGCAGTATAAGCACTCATTACTCCACCAACTCCTAAAATATGTAAGTCAGGAAAAGCATTATGTACTTTAGAAATATTTCTTAAAGCAATAGGTCTAATACCTTCTCCAGAAATACCTCCACTCATTATATATTTTTCTGTACCTACTTGAGGGAAAGGTGTACCATCTGGATAAAATTTTGGAATACCACAAACTGTATTAATTGTTGTAATACCATTGGCTTTAGCTTTAATTGCTCCCATTACTGTTTTAGTTATTTCTGTGACGTTTGGAGTGAGTTTTGGATAAACTGGTTTACCATTAGCTACTTCTACGACATATTCAGTTATTCTTTGAATTGCTTCAGGTACTTTTCCAATGGAAACTCCAATAGAACTTTCATCAACATTTCCTGATTGACCATGAGCACCATTAGGACAACTCAATGCTAATTCAAATCCATCAGCACCTACTTCTAAACATTTTTTTACTAACCATTGCCAATCTTCTTTATTATCAGTACAACAAATACTTGCAATAATAATACGATCAGGGAATTCTTGTTTTAATTTCTTAATTGCATCAAGCCAATAACCACAACTTAATTCTGTTTGTAAACATAAATTGAAATAAGTATTAGTTAAAAATGGACCATTATCACATTTTGTTATTCTAAAATCATTATCTCTTTGAATATCTTTATCTAAATTTATAGTCTTAGTAACACACCAACCAAAACCAGCTTTAAAGGCTCTTCTTATACATTCATAAGTTCCAGAAGGAGGAGAAGCTGCTAAACCAAATGGATTTAAATATTTATTACCATCAAGTTCGACTTCTAATGAAACATTATCTACTTCTGTTTTAAACATAGGAATATCTTCTTTTATTCCTAATTCTTCAGCAATCATTTTAGCAGCAATTTTAGCGTCATTAACAGCTTCAACTACACTTACTGAATTAGCTAAATCTCCACCAATGAAAACGTTACTGTATCCTTCAATTTTTTGTATTTGACTTTTTTCTACTTCTCCTGGGAGAAGTTTCTTAGATTCATCTAAAGTAGCACCAAAAGCTGTAACAACTAAATCATATTTTCTTGTAATAAATTCTTCTAAACTATTATATTTTCCATCAATTGTTCTTTCTTGTAATTGGAACTTTACTTCACCATTATCAATACTAACTGGTTGTACTAAAGGTAAAAATTCTACACCTTCTTCTATTAGTTCTTCAACATCATAAGGATAAGCTCTCATTCCTTTGAAATCTTTTCTAAAAGCTATAGTAGCTAATCCTCCTAATCTTGCAGCAGCACTTGCACAATCAACGGCTGTTTCTCCTGCTCCTAATATCAGAATTCTTTTACCAGTGTAATCTGGTAATTTTTTACCATTTTTAAGTTTAAGTACTCCACAAATTTCTCCTAAAAATTGATGACTAGATATTGCTCCTTTACAAGGGAAATTAATTTTAACATCATCTGGTCTACCGAATGCTAAATATACAGCTTTATATCCTTCTTGTAAAAGTTGATCTATACTAAAATCTTTTCCTAAAGTCTGATTGAATTTAAATTCTACATTCATATCTTTAATCATTTGGATTTCGAACTCTATATCTTCTAAAGGTAACCTATTAGGTAAAAGTTCACTCATTAATAACCCTCCAGCAAAATTAGCCTTTTCATAAATAGTAACATCAATTCCAAATCTCCTTAAAAATGCAGCACAACTTAAACCACTTGGTCCTGCTCCAACTATTGCAACTTTTTTTCCGATAGAAGGAGGGCACAAAGGTTTTATTCCATACTTTCTGAATTGTCTAACCGAATATAACTGGATTTCATTTGTCTTAATAGGACCAGCTAAAGTATTGGCTAAATTACAAGCACCTTGACAATAATTACGAACACAGCATAAGTTACCAGTAGATAAAGGCATTGGATTACCAGTTAAAATGACTTTTGAGGCGAAATACCAGTTCTCGAAGGCTGCAGCGTGAACAAAATCACGAACATTTAAAGATGCTGGACAACAATGACTACAAGGACTGTCATAGCAGTAAATACATCTACGAGCTTCAGCGATGATTTCGTCTTCTTTTGGTGATGGCTTTGGATTAAAACCAAGTTTGACTTTCTTCATTGGTTCGATTTTCGAGTTACGAATACATCGACTTTCACAAGTAGAACACATTTTAAGACTAATTTCTTCTATATCTATCATTTTTGGTTTTGTATGAATTTTTTTAATTTTTTTTTTTCAATTGATTTTTTATTTGAAAAGAATGAAAACAACGTTGCTTTGTCGTATTATTTTAAAATTTGTTTTTTTTCAACTGCTGTAAACGAATTATTTTTTAATATTTCAAAAATATTAAATTTAGTTATTTAAATTTTTTTTTATAATTAATAATTTTATAAGTTAT
>JAKSUH010000127.1 GCA_024413395.1 archaeon | reverse complement strand
AAGTTGTAGCTTCAGAATTTGTTAAAAAATATATCGGTGAAGGTGCAAGATTAGTTCGTGAAGTATTTGAACTTGCAAAAGAAAAAGCTCCAGCTATTATATTTATTGATGAACTTGATGCAGTTGCTGCTAAAAGACTTAAAAGTTCTACTAGTGGAGATAGAGAGGTTCAAAGAACTTTAATGCAATTACTTGCAGAACTTGATGGATTTGAATCTCGTGGAGATATTTCAATTATCGGTGCTACTAATAGGCCTGATATTCTAGATTCTGCATTATTAAGACCAGGACGTTTTGATAGGTTTATAGAAGTTCCTTTACCAAATATTGAAGGTAGAAAAGAAATATTAAAAATATATACTGAAAACATGTCTTTAGATAAAGAAGCAGATGTAGATTTGTTAGCTACTTTAACTGAAGGTTTATCAGGAGCAGATTTAAAAGCCGTCTGTACTGAAGCAGGTATGTTTGCTATTCGTGAAAAAAGAGATGCTGTAACAGTAGCAGATTTCATGGATGCTGTTGATAAAATAATGGATTCAGACAATGATGATGAATTTGTTAAAGAAGCTGGAGTAATGTTTGGTTAATTAAACTCATATAATAAGCCTGTGATGAACCCTATGAGCTCTGATACGTGATGAATGATGGGCGAACTGAGGCTTATTTTTAATTTAAGATAATATGTTATTTGATAAAGATGATAAAATAGCAAATGAAAGAACTCTTTATGAAACTCGTCCAAGTTTACTTTTTGGATGTAAAAGTGCTATTTTCGGAATTATTTTATTAATCCTGCTTATGATGGTTACATCAGCCGCTATTGAATATATCGGAAATATGCAGGTTTATTTGATTAAATATGTTAAAGTTTCATTTACTAGGTACTTTTCTATTGCAGTTTTAGTAATAATATTTATTTTAATAATTTATATTATTATTAAATTAATAACTTGGTATTCTACAGAATATATTTTGACTGATTCAAGAATAATTCAAAAGAAAGGATTATTATATACTAGAAAAAATTATATGCATTATAATGCTATTCAAGATATTAATTCATCTCAAAGTATTTTAGGAAGGCTATTTAATGTAGCTACTATATCTACATATAGTGCTTATGATAATAATAGTATGGATTTAAAGAACATTAGAGATGCTAAAAAGGTAGAAGAGATTATTTTTACTCAAATGAATCATGCTAGATATGGTGGTTTTTATAATCAACCTCAATACCAAGATCCATATCATCAAAATCCTCAAAGAGATTTTTATCAAGAACCTCAAAGACCATATCAAGAACATATTTCTAATTACCAAAGTTCACAAAGGTTTTACGACCCATATAATAATGAAGTAGAACATAATCATAATCCTAATTATTATGGTTCTCATGAAAGGTTTTATCATGACGAATATGATACTCCTGATATGTCTTATTATGACAAATATGGTGATCCTGAAGGAGTTATAACTCCTAATCATAATATTGTTGAAGATGATTTGGACAGACATATCGATAGTGCTCTTAAAAACTTAAATTATGAAGTTTCAAATGAATATAAAGAACATGTATCAAATAGGCCTTATCATGAAGAAGTAGGGGATTATTTTATTGAAATGGAAGATAATAAAGTAGATAAAGAATCTAAAGTTAAAAAAGAAAAAGTTAAAAAAGATAAGAAAGATGATTTATCTCGTGAAAAAATTATTGAAAGTCATTTCGATAAATTTAAATTATAATCTAATTTTAGAGGAATATTAATGGAATTATTATTAATACAATCACAAGAGCATTCAACTTTACCCTTAGCTGAGTTAAATGCAGCTATGGAATGTGAAAATATAAATGGTGTAGTTGATGCAGTTTGTGAAGGTTTAGTTATAATTAATTCTTTATCTCCTGAATATTGTGACGATTATTATAAAATATTAGTTAAAAGATTAGGTTATACTCATGAAGTTCATGAAGTCATTGCTAAATTTGATTATAATGATATAGAAGAAGAAATTGTATCTATTGACTGGTCTAAATATATTGATGAAACATTTGCTGTAAGAGTAAAGAGATTTAATAGTAAAATAGATACTTCTGCAACTGAAAGAAAAGTAGGTTCATTAATTTTATCTGCTTCTGAAGGTATTAAAGTTAATTTAGATAATCCTAACTCTTATATTCGTTTTGTAATTCATAAAAATGATGTTTATTTAGCTATTAGAAAGTATGAATTAAATAAAAAACATTTTGAAGAAATGAAACCTCATAAAAGACCATTTTTCTACCCTGGTTCTATGAGTCCAAAATTAGCTCGGTGTATGGTTAATCTATCTAGAGTTAAAGAAAATGAATTACTTTTAGATCCATTTTGTGGTACTGGCGGTATCCTTATTGAAGGAGGTTTTGTTGGAGCTAAATTAGCAGGATCTGATGTTGATTGGAAAATGAAAAATGGGACTGTTACTAATTTAGATTATTGTGGATTTACTAATTATAGAACTTTCCATTTAGATGTTCGTGAGTTAAATATGTATGAATTAGTAGATGCAGTAGTAACAGATCCACCTTATGGAATCTCAACTTCAACTGGAGATGTTGATGGGGATGAAATTTTCAATGAATTTTTTAAAGCTATTTATGATAATATGAAGGATGATGCTTATTTATGTATGGCTAGTCCTCATTATGTTGATTTAGAACCAATGATGGAAGCTGTAGGTTTTGAATTACTTGAAAGATACTCTATAAAAATGCACAGAAGTTTAACAAGAGTGATTTCTGTTATAAAAAAGAGTAAAGTTTAAATACTAGTACCTAATTTTAGCATATTTTTTATATAAATAATAGCAATTATTACTTTTTTTTATAAAATTTATTATTTTTAAAAGTATTATTTTTGTATGTTTCGTATTTTTAATTTTTTAATAATAAATAGTTTAATTTAATTATTTTTTAAATTTAATATTAATTGCAATATTTTCTAATTGTATTTGTTTAAGAAATCATGATGTCTATTGTATGAGCTATGTGTTTTATGGCGTTGGCTTAAGTTTATTGTATTGTACAATTTTAACTATGATGGCTGCTTTTCCGCACGTAGCAATAAATTAATGTTTATAGGTATTAATCAATATTTACTGATTATATCTTTTATGTATGTTTTTAATGAGTGCCCAAAATTTTGTTTTGGGTATGATGTAGGTTTTGTAGATGTGGTGATA
>JAKSUH010000126.1 GCA_024413395.1 archaeon | reverse complement strand
GGACGAGTTTCATCACAAATAACATTAATATTTTTACCTTGATTAAATGCAGAACGAATAACCCCTAAAGCAGTTCCATAATCAACACAAGCTAAAGCTCCTGCATTACAGTGAGTTAAAATAGTATCTCCATCTTCAATGACTTCAGCACCAAAATAACCTATAGTTTTACAAGTATCAACGTCTTCTTGATACATTTTTAAAGCTTCTTCAAGAGGATTTTCACTAGCTAAAATCCTATCAACTGCCCAAAATAAATTAAGTGCAGTAGGTCTTGCTGCTTTAATTTCAATAGCTGCGGTTTCTAAATCAACACCTTCTAAATCTGCTAAAACCATTGCAAACGCAGCAGATACACCAATTGCTGGTGCACCCCTTACAGTCATATTTTTAATAGCTTCAATAGCTTCTTTATAATTTTCACAATAAACATAAGTAAGTTCATCTGGAAGTTTTCTTTGATCAATTAATTTTAATTTATTATCTTCCCATTCAAGAGTTTTCATAAAAATACACCAAAAAATATAGTAAAAATAAGATAAAAAAGTGAAGACATAATTATTTGTGTTAGTTTCTATTTTGTTTTACTACTCTGGATAGTAGGTTGAATTATGTCTTCCCCTTCCTAATGAAAATTTTCCCATACTGGAAAAATCCGATGTAAAACTACATCTATATAACTATATCGCTAAAATAATATATAAACTTTAAGATTATTTCAACGAACAAGTTTAATAATGACTTTGTGGAGTCATTCCTAAATGTTTATCTTCATGTTTTTTACCAGGAATTCCATAAGCATCAGCACGACACTGAGTACATGCTCTAAATACTGGTAAAATTTCTTCTACTTCATCTCTGACTTTTTCCATCATTTGACAATCAGGACGTTGCAAATCTTTCATTTTTGCTAAAGGTATGAGCGGTAAAACATTCATTAAAGAAGCACCACGAGCTTCAACTTCTTTAGCTATTTCAACAATGTGTTCATCATTAATAGTAGGAATTAAAACAGAGTTTACTTTAATAATTAAACCAGCTTCACTAGCTTTTTCAATACCTTCAAATTGATTTTTTATTAAAATTTCAACTGCTTCTCGTCCTTTGATAACTTTACCTTCATATTGAATAAATGAATAAATTTTTTCAGCGATTTCAGGGTCAATTGCATTTACAGTAACAGTAATTGTATTAACACCTAAATCCGCTAATTTTTGAGCATATTTAGGAAGTAAAAGACCATTAGTACTCATACATTTTATTAAATCTGAATTTTTTTCAACTAATTTTTCAAAAAATTCAAAAGTTTCTTCATTAGCTAAAGAATCTCCAGGACCAGCTACTCCAACAACAGATATAGGACCCTCTTTTGTAACATCCTCTACATGAGCAATTGCAACATCTGGAGAGAGCACACAGCCTGCTACACCAGGTCTTACTTCTTCCTCATTATGTAAATCTCTTGTACAAAAGTTACATCCAATATTACATTTTGGAGCTATTGGAACATGAGCTCTTCCTACTTTATCATGCATTTTTTCATTGAAACATGGATGTGCTCTTGTTATATGGGCAAATCTTTCACATTTATGATTTTTCATAATAACCACCAATTATCTTAATTCTTCGATATATACTTCTGCTTTCTCTAGCCAAGCATCTTTAATAAGTTCATCAGTAGCAACTACAGCTACAATATTATCCCTTGAAATATCTTTAATAATTCTAAATCCTTCAGGTAAAATTCTGAAAATAGCATCATATAACCTTCTTTGAAGATTAGAATGAGGACTATCAATTACTAAATCTTTTAAATCGGTTTGATCTCCATCTAAATCGACTTCGTATCTGTTAGGTTGATAAATTTCTTCCCTAGGATACATAAACCATAATTTTTTCAAGAGATTTGGAAGATAATTCTCATTTTGGATGAAAATTTTTGTAACATTCTCTTCTTCATTATACATTAAATTAGCTACTTCATCTAATTTAATTTCGCTAGAAGTTTTCTTTGTTTTAATAGCTAAAATAAAAACTGGTCCATCTGGGTCCACAAAAGCTCTTAAATCATCAACAGAAGGTCCTAAGACTAAATCTTGGAAAATCTGTTTAATGATTAATTCATAAACTTCTGCTCCTTTTTCATCGTAGCATTCAACTAACATATAATCACTTAAATTATCTATTATCTTGTCTATGTCCCATTCCAGATACTAAAAGTGCAGCACCAACAGCACCAATATGTTGTGAGTATTCTGGAACAATTACATCAATTCCACCTAACATTTCACTAACAGCATTTACAAGACCTGGAATTAAAGAAGTTCCTCCTACTTGGATTAAAGGTTCTCTTAAATCAATTTCTTGAAGTTGTTGTTCGTAAACTTGTTCAGCTACAGAATGACATGCAGCTGCTGCAGCATCAGCTTTAGATCCACCTGCTGCAAGAGTAGTAACTAAATCTTGAATACCAAATACAATACAATAACTGTTTAAAGATGCATTTCTCCAGTCACCTTGTAAAGCTAACGGTCCTAATTCTTGAATAGTTACATCTAAACGACGTGAAGTCATATCTAAGAATCTTCCACTAGCTCCTGCACAGATCCCACCCATGGTAAAGTTATCAGGTATACCATCATTAACAGTAATTACCTTGTTATCCATACCACCAATATCTAATACAGTAGCTTCACCTTTTTGATGACCTGCTAAGTATACAGCACCTTTTGAATTAACAGATAATTCTTCTTGTATTAATTCAGCACCAATTTGTTTACCAATATTTATACGACCGTAACCAGTAGTTCCAATACCATCAACATCATCAATAGTATATCCAGTTCCTTCAAAAGCTTCATCTGCTGCTTTATATACAGATTTCATAATATCTTTAGTTGAAGTCCAACCAGTTCCAATAACTTTATTTTTCTCCATTACTACAACTTTAGTCGTTGTAGAACCTGAATCGATACCTAAAGTAAGACCTTCTTGTTTTTCACGAGCTAAGATATTTCTACGTGTTACAGTAGTAGCTAATGCTTCCATACGAATAAATAATTCATCTGCTTTAGTTCTTTCAGTAAATGAATAAGTAACTACAGGAATACGTGTATTATCTTGAATAAATTTACGTACTGCATTTCTTACTAATGCTCCTTCAGCACATCTGAAACAGGTTGCAATAAATACTGCATCTGCTTTACTTTTACCTTCAACAATAGACATTGCTCTTGCAATCATCAATTTTAAACT
>JAKSUH010000125.1 GCA_024413395.1 archaeon | reverse complement strand
ATAGGCTAGTGGCACAGCCTGGTCAGCGCGCACGGCTGATAACCGTGAGGTCCTGGGTTCGAATCCCAGCTAGCCTATCTTTATACTTTTTTTAAACAAATTTTAACAAGATTTAAATATTTAGACAATATTAGAATTGATTTCTAACTACAACTCTTAATTTAAATAAAAAACCCTAAATTGACCTTTTTTAGTAAATTAAAACAAGGAATATAAAATTATAAAAAAGTATTTTTATTAAAAAATACATAAATGTACAAAAAATAGGAATAATGATAAGATGTGGGCAAATATTGAAAATAAATTTGAGAATTATCCTGCCAGAATGAAAGTCATTAATAAAATGATAGAATTAGGATTAAGAATTAATGAAGATGGTAAAATTTATTGTTCAGATTTAAAAATAGGAGATAAAGCTCTTGCTGAAGCAGCAGGTGTAGATAGAAGAGCAATAAAAAGTACAATTAATGCAATTATGGATGATGAAAAATTATATATTCTTTTTAAAAATATTACACCTGCAGGTACTTCACTTAAAAAAATAGCTAAACATTTAGAATTAAGTGCTATTGAAATAGAAGTAGAATCTGAAAGTGAAGGAATATTAGTTCAAACAGCAGATATATTTACAAAAAATAGAATTGATATTAAACAAGCATATGCTGAAGATACAGCAGTTGAACATCCTAAATTAACAATTATAACTGAGGGAAAAGTTCCCCCTGCTATTTTAGATGAAATTTTAAAAATAAAAGGAGTATTAAGAGTATCTATTTATTAAATAGATTATTCTTGATTCATATATTCTAATCTAGCTTTTTCCATCATTTCATCTTCTTCCTCGAGAATGTCTAATAACTCTTCCCAAGCTTCTAATGATTCTTTTGCAGCTTTTTCAGATAATTTTTCAATTGCAAAACCTGCATGGATAAGAACATATTCACCAACTTCAACATCACCTAAAAGATCAAGTTTAGCTTCTTGCCTAACTCCACCAAAGTCAGCAACTAAACTGTTTGTTTCTTTATTGATTTCTAATACTTTTGCTGGTGCTGCAATACACATAATAAATACCTCTCTAAAATTACTTTTAAAAAAATTTAATAATACTAATATCTAAATTTAGATATATAAACATATCTATAGGGGTTTTTTATGAGAAATATTGTAATTGGATCAGGCCCTGCAGGAAGATTAGCTTCTGTAGAGCTTGGAAAATTAGGAGAAGAAGTTTTATTAATTGAAAAAAACCAGATTGGTGGAACTTGCTGTAATGAAGGATGTATGGTTATTTGTGGTTTAACTGATATTACTAAATTTATTGAAACGAATAATAAATTCAATACCCTTGGTTTTATTAAAAGCCAAATAGAAGTTTCTTATGAAAAAATAGTTGAAAAAATTAAAGAAACACAAGATTTATTCCATAGTATTAATCAAATGGAAAATGAAATGGTTGGAAATACAATTGTTTATGGAGAAGCTGCTATTGAAGGAGATTCAATTACTGTCAATGGAGAAAGCCATGAATATGAAAACTTATTAATTGCTACTGGAGCACGTCCTTTTATCCCAGATATTCCAGGAAAGGAATATGGATTAACTAATAAAGATATTTTAAAAATTGATCAAGTCCCAGAAAAGATGAATATTATGGGAGGAGGAATTGTAGCTTGTGAAATAGCTAATATCTATTCAAAACTTGGTTGTGAAGTTAATGTTTTTGCACGTAGCACTTTTTTAAAGACAATTGATTCTGATGCTAAGGAGTATATTAATAAAAAACTTATTCCTGAAGTTAATATTTATGAAAATACTTCTATTATTGAAGTAGATAAAAATAAAGTAGTTACTTCTAACAATGAAGAATATGAAGGCGTTCCTTTCTTTGCAACTGGAAGAACACCTAATTCAGAAATAGTTTCTGATTTGGTTGAATTAAATCCAGATAATACAATTAAAATTAACAAATTAATGCAAACTAGTGTTGATAATGTATATGCTGCAGGAGATATTACTGGAGGAATACAATTAACACCAGTAGCTAGAATGGAAGGTATTTGTGCTGCAAGAAACATGGCTGGCTATGCGAATACTGTAGACTATAATTCAATAGGACAAAGCATAACATTAAACATGGATGTAAGTTTCGTGAAAGATAATGAAGTTAGTGATGAAAATCTCAAAACACTATCAATACCAGGTATGGTAGGTTTAGGTGGATTTTGGAATACAATAAGTAGAGAAACCGGAATGACCAAAATTACATTAAATGAAGATGAAAATAAAATTAAAGAATTAACTGCAATTTCACCAAATTCACTTGATTCCGTAGCATATTTATCTTATTTAATGAGAATAAAATCAGATTTAAATGAATTTGATAACTTTGTAGAACTTCATCCATCAAATGATACTGTTAATGTTTTATTAAAAAGAGCATGGTTATAATTTAACCTGCTCTAAAATATTTTTAGCTAAATCTTGTCCACTTTTTATTATTTTAGGAGAATATTCAACAGTAGCTTTTTTTAGTGAATCTAAATTATCTACTGCATATTTTATTTTTTCATTTATATTATCAACTTCAGACTCAACAACTGCTCCTTTAAAGACATCTGCTAAACCATGATATCTTCCCCATTTAACACGAGTTAAAGCAACTGTAGGAACTTCACAAGCAATAGCTTCTTGAAGCATTATTCCATCATCAGTTAAGACAGCTAAATCAACAAAATCAAATAAATCTCTTATATAATCCACATAACCTAAATAAATTACTTTGTTTTTATCAATTGTGTCTAAATAATCTTCTTTTAATGGTAATCCAACAAGAATTACATTATAATCATCATTAGTTTCAACAAATTTATTTAATGCATCGATAGTTCCTTTAAAAATAGATGAACCTGAAGAAAAGAGAATTGTTTTTTTATTTTCATCAAAATTATTTTCTTTTTTAAGATGTTCTAAAGCATTAATTTTATTTCCTTTAGTAAATCCTTTAGCCATTGGGAAAAATGTTCTTGTTACATTAGCAGGTAATGTAGAATTCTTATAAACAGGACTTTCAGGTGCTATAAAAACATGATTAAGTTTTTGACAAACTTTATAATCTAACGGAGTTGAACTTAATGTAACAGCAGGTATTCCTGAGAGTTTAGCTCCGAAACAACCTACAACAGCACCTCCACCAATAACACCAACAACAAAATCAGGTTTTATTTTTTTTATAATAGATCTAACTTTAAAAGTAGCTTTAGACATGTTCAAAGCAGCTTTAACTTTAGAAACTTTATTAGCTGCATGGCCTCCTGCTGTGGGAATTTTAATTTTATGCCAAGAATAACCATTTTTCTTAAAAAGTAAACCTAGAGCAGACTCATCTAAAGCAATTTCACACTCTACACCACATTCTTCTAATGCTTT
>JAKSUH010000124.1 GCA_024413395.1 archaeon | reverse complement strand
TAATTATTAATAATAAAAATAAATATAATTTAATAAATTGTAAATTTTTAAATATTTTATAATATTTGTTGTGGAGGTTAAAAATGGCTAGATTTAGAAAGTCTGTTGATTTAAGTGCTTATGAAAATAAAAATAGAAAAAAACCACCTTCTTTAGCTCCAAGAGGAAAACAAAACCAAACTAAAAAAAAACCAAGATCATTAGCTCCAAGAGGAAGAGCTATTAGTGAAGGAGCAGGTTTTATTATCCCTAAACATAATGAAGACCTTGAAATAAGAGAGTATGAAGAGAAAAGAAGAGCTATTAGAAGACAATCAGAAATACAAGCACAACAAAGAGCAGAACAACAAAGACAACAACAAAAACAAGCCCAAATACAAGCACAACAAAGACAACAACAAAAACAAGCCCAAATACAAGCACAACAAAAATCAATTGAACAACAAAGAAATATTGAAGAAAGAAAACCAATCAATCCAGTTAATATTGATCAAGTTCAAAAACAGTTTTTAGAGAACTATTCTAAAGAGGAAAATAAACAAAAAGTAAGAAAAACTGAAAAAGTAAGTTCTCAAGAACCTGAAATTACTGAAAAATATCAAAACAGAGAACAATTAATTGAAAAACCTCTAATTAGAGAAGAAATTAATAATAAAGTTCAAATAGAAGACATTCCTAATAATGACTTTGTACAAACTCCAGTAGGATATGCAGAAACCTCAAATAAGTGTTGATGATGCTATTGCAGACCTTATTCCTAATTATCAACAAGACCTTGCAATTGAAGTTAATAATGTTTCATTAAGTTTTGAAGTAAGAAAAGAAGTTATTGATAACTTTAAAGAATATGTAATCAGAACTATAACAAGAAGAAAAGGAAAAACAAAAGTCATTCAAGCTCTTGATGATGTTTCATTTAAACTTTTTAAAGGAGAAAAAGTAGGAATTATTGGTTATAATGGTGCTGGAAAAAGTACTCTTCTTAAAGTAATAGCTGGTGTTTACAAACCTGAAAAAGGAAGAGTCAAAATTAATGGAAAATTATCTCCATTATTAGGTTTAAACTCTGGTTTTGACCCTAATTTCTCTGGAAGAGATAATATTTTCTTTAATGGATCAATTTTAGGTTATAATAGAAAATTTTTAGAAGCTAAATATAATGAAATTGTAGAGTTTTCAGAACTTGGAGAATATATTGATATTCCAATTAAAAACTATTCTTCAGGTATGATGGCTAAATTAGGATTTTCAATTGCTGCAATGGTAAATCCAGATATTCTTATTATTGATGAAGTTCTTGGTGTAGGAGATATTAATTTTGCTAAGAAAAGTAGTGCAAAAATGAGAGAATTAATGAATTGTGGTTGTACTGTTCTTCTTGTTTCACATTCTCTTCCACAAATTAGAGCAAATTGTGATAAAGCAATTTGGATTGATAATGGAAAAGTAAGAGAAATTGGAGAAGTTAATACAGTTTGTGATAATTACATTAAAGATGCTGAAAAAGCAACCTCACAACAACTTCAAAATATTAAATTAAGATAATTAACTCATTGAATTAAATAATTAAAAATAAATAAATTAAATTTTAAATCAATGCAAATTTAGATAATTAAATATTAAATATTAAGATTATTAAAATACTAAAATACATAATTACAATTAAAAAGTGGTTAAAATGAGTTTAGATTTTTTAAAAATAGGTACAAGTGAAAATTTCTTATTTACCCAAATAGTTAAGAAAAACTTTTCATCAAAATATAAAGATTCTACTTTAGGAATATTCTGGAGTGTTTTAAAACCTTTATTATATATGGTTATGATGACAGTTATCTTCTCAACTATCTTTAAAAGAATTAATAATTTCGCAGTTTATTTCTTATCTGGATACTGTATTTATGCATTTTTTGTTGCTGGAACAAACTTATCCATGAATTCTCTTAAAAGTAACAAACATGTCCTTGAAAAAGTACATGTTTCTCGTTATATATTTGCAATAGGAGGAATTGCTTCTGAATTTATTAACTTTATAATTATGGTTATTTTACTTGCTGTAATTATGTTTGTAACTAAAGCTCCATTTTATACAACTGCATTTTATGGAATAGTTCCTATAATTATTTTAGTATTTACAATTATGGGTGTTGGATTAATTTTAGCTATTTTAAATGCTTATTTCTCAGATACTGCTCATTTATATAGTATTTTTACATTATTCTTAATGTATGCGTCTGCAGTATTTGTTCCTATGGAATCAATACCAAAATGGGCAAGTCAATATTTAGAACTTAATCCATTATATCAACTTATTTTCCAATTTAGAGAAGTTGTAATCTATGGACACCAATTACCAATGCAATCTGTAATTTACACTATAATTTGTGCAGTAATTCTCTTAATTATTGGAATTATAGTATTTGTAAGATACCAAGATCGTGCTATTTACAAATTATAAATTAAAATAAAAGGTTTTTAACCTTTTATTACCTATTTTTAAAAAAAAGTATTAAACTTTAATTTAAACCTTTTATTACCTATTTTTAAAAAAAAAAGTAAAATAATTAAATAGCTAATTCTAAATGTTAAAAAAAGAGTAATTAACTCTAAAATAAGTATTAAACACTTAAAACTATTTTTTAAAGAACCTTTTATTCCTTAAAGGTTCAGTCAATTTCCAACTATTTGAACTTAAAACTTCTTCTTTAAATTTTCTAAGTTCTGCTAGTTCACTTAATATATTATCATGAACTCCTTCTGTTGAAAATATATATCTAGATTCTTCAATTAAATCCATAGTTTCTTCTCCACTTAAAGGAACATGACCTTGATTATTACCATGAATTTTTATTCGAATACTATTTTTACAATCACTGAAAGGTAATTTATTTAAATCTCTGAAGAAGTGAGTGTACTGCATATCGAAATCTCTATTAACGCTACAATCTAAGACAAGGATTGCATTAGGAATGTACTTTTCCTTAAGCATCATTTCATTTACGTTAACTCTGTATCCAAACTTGTCTAATATTTCCTCGTCATCGAATATATATTTCTTAAAACTATCCCAATATGTAAACCAAAGTTCATTTAAATAAAATTGAGGAATGTCACAAATTGCAGTAGAATCTTTAATCATAGTAGCTAACATAAAAGAAGTAAATCCTCCAGCAGAAGATCCATAAAATAAAAGATCTTTATCTTGGAGATTTTGATTTTTAGCAAAAATAGAAGAAAGTTTTGCAATTTTTTCTAAATAATAATCATCTTTAGTTCCAATACCATATCCACCATGTATTTCATCATTAATATACAAAGTAGGATCATTATAGAAAATAATAGATTCTTTAAAATGATTACTCCAACTCCATCTATTAAGATATGGGCGACTTCTATCATAATCTAAATCACCTGGAATAGCACCAGAACTATGAATAATTAATCTTTCACTATTATGTTTAAAATGAATTAAAAATTCATATTTAACACCATTAATATATGTGATTAAACCAAAAGGATAACCTACTGGAAAATTAT
>JAKSUH010000123.1 GCA_024413395.1 archaeon | reverse complement strand
TTAAAAATATACATTTATATTATATTAAAATCATAACAAATATTATATAAATAATTATTAAATTTTATATAAATAATTTTTATTTAAATAGCTTTTAGCTATTGATTTTTAATTCGGAGGATATGAAATGTTTATAGGTGAAGCTCTCATTGGAGACGGAAATGAATTAGCTCACGTTGATTTAATCATTGGTGAGAAAGAAGGCCCTGCTGGAAATGCTTTTGCTAACGGATTAAGCCAATTATCTGTTGGACACACTCCACTTCTCAGTGTAATTAGGCCTAATTTAATGACTAAACCAGCTACTTTAATTATTCCTAAAGTAACTGTTCAAGATATGGATGGCGCAAGTAAAATCTTCGGTCCAGCTCAAACTGCTGTAGGTAGAGCAGTTGCAGATGCTGTGGAAGAAGGAATTATTCCAAAAGATAAAGTAGAAGACTGGGTAATTAACACTAGTGTATTTATTAGCCCAGATGCTGAAGATTATCGTAAAATTTATCAATATAATTATGCTGCTACTAAATTAGCTATTAAAAGAGCATTAGATCAATATCCAACTATTGATAAAGTATTAGCAGAAAAAGACAGAGGTACTCATGCAATTATGGGATTCAAAGCACAAAAACTCTGGCAACCTCCTTACTTACAAGTTGCTCTTGATTTAATTGATTTAAATTCAATGGAAAGAATCATTAAATCATTACCTAACAGAGAAAGAATTTTACTCGAAGCAGGTACTCTACTTGTTAAAAAATTCGGTGTTGACGTAGTTAGTAAAATTAGAGAATTAGCACCTGATGCATTTATTATTGCTGATTTAAAAACTTTAGATGTTGGTAGGGTAGAAGTTAAAATCGCTGCTGATCAAACTGCTGATGCAATTGCTATTTCTGGTCTTGGTACTACTGAATCTATCAGAAAAGCTATTCATGAAACCAAAAAACAAGGTATTTACTCAATTCTCGATATGATGAATGTTGATGACCGTATTGGTAAAATTACTGAAGTTATTGGTGAGAAAAACATTGGTTCAGATGAATACAATGAATTTAAACCTGATATAGTCTTATTACACAGAAATGTTGATATGGAAAGACTCAAAGCAGAAATGGGTATTGAAGATGACAGTAACTTAACTGAATGGGGAGACATTAAAGCTATTAAAGAAAAATTCGGTGTTCTCGTAGCAGTTGCTGGTGGAATTACTCCTGAAAAAGTTGAAATGGTAACTGAAAAAGGAGCAGACATCATTATTGCTGGTAGGTACATTATCGGTTCTTCAGATGTCAGAAGATCTACATTAGATTTCTTACAATATTTCCCTGTTGACCCAGATAATATGAGACTTGCATTAGATGAAGACGAACAATTGAAAAAAGAATAAATGTTATTAATTTAACATTTTTTCATTATTTTTTTTTAAATTAGGTGATTTTGATGGTATTTTGTAATTCTTGTGGTAAACCAATTTCAGAAGATGAATATGGTACAGAAGCAGATGGTAGTAAAACTTGGGAATTCTGTATTGATTGTTATCAAAATAGTGAGTTTACAGAACCTGATATCACTTGTGAAGAAATGGTTACTAGACAAACCTTGATGATGATGGAAAAAAATCCTAGATTGGCTGAACAACAAGCTACTGGTATAACTGCTTTTTTTATTCCAAGTTTGAGCCGCTGGAGACCAAAAGAAGATTTCGAAAACGAATTTTAATCGTTTTCTAAAAGGAATTTTTTATATTTTTTATTAACTAGATTATTATATCTTTGTTTTTTCTCTAAAAAAGTATATTGTTCTACTAATTGATTATATTTTTCAGCTAGTTCATTATAATGATTTTCTAAATCATTGTAATCTTCTTCTGATTGAATATACTTTTTCTCTAGAGTATTGATATTAAGTTCTAATTCATTACACTTACTTTTTAATCTATCATTTTCAGTCTGCATTTGGTCAAAATTACTTTCTTTTTGAGCTAGTTCATCGTATTTTAATTGTAATCTATCTAACTCATTTTGATTCATTGTGCCTACTTCCTCACTTAAACTAGATACTTCTTCTGCTAATAATCCGTTTATTAGTTCATATGAAATTAGTTTTTCTTCTATTCCTTCAAGTTCTTCTTTATCACTTGCAGGAATAATAAGTACTTCTTCACCGTTTTCATAGATGTCATCTTGTTTCGAAACAGTGATTTGTATTTGTTCGGTTTTATATTTCTTTTTGGTACCATTTTTCAATGTTCTAGTATATTCCCTTGTATATTTTTTAACAGTACCCTTACCTAATTTCATAATTTAATATTTATTTTTTTATTCATATAAATATTATTAAAAACATAATCAATTATATGAAAATTTTTGTAATATCTGGTTCACCAAGAAATCAAACCACTAAACATGTTTTAGATAAAGCTGTAGAATTTTTGATAAAGAAGATTATGAAGTAACTACTTTTTATGCTGCTGGTAAAGATTTAAAACCATGCATGCATTGTGATTTTTGTTTAAAGAATAAAAAATGTGTTATTCAAGATGACATGTTAAGTGTTTATGAAAATTTAAAAGAAGCTGATGGTATTATAATAGCTACTCCTGTTCAATCTGGTGGAATAAGCAGTAATTTAGCTATCATTATGGATAGAACTCGTGCACTTGAGGCTATTGATTATAATATTTTCGTGGTAAAATTGGTATGAGTATTGCTGTTGGAGGAGATCGTACTGGTGGTCAGGATTTTGCACATCTTAAAATTATTTCTTATTATATGATTCATGGTATTATTCCAGTTAGTGGTGGACCTTTTGGCTCTAATTTAGGTGCATCATTTTTCTGATGATAAATTAGATATTATTAAAAATGATGATTATGGGTTTGAATCATTGAATAGAACTTTAATTGAATTTGATAAATTCTTAAAAAAATATATATAATAAATAAAAACTAATTATTATATAAAAGAGGTATTTTTTATGGGTTCAAAGATAGTTAGAGGTAGTGCTATTATTTTCGCTGGAAATATTATCTTCCGTATAGGAGGGTATGTTTACAGATTCCTCATGGCTACTTTACTTGGACCTGCACAATATGGGCTTTTAGGTATAACCTTACCATTTCAAGGTATTTTTCAAACATTAGCTGCAGGAGGATTACCTCCAGCAATTGCTAAATATGTTGCTGAATATGAAGCTCTGAATGAACATGATATGGCTAGACAGACCATATACACTTCTTTAAAGATTATGGTCTTTTTAGGTTTTCTCATGGGATTTATTATGATTTTTTTTGCAGCACCTTGGCTTGCTTATAATTATCTCGGAAAACCTGAAGCATCAATGCTTCTTCAAATTGTAGGATATATTACTCCTTTCAGTGTAATTGTAGGTGCTTTTAGAGGAGCATTTCAAGGAGTATATAAGATGGAATATATCCTTTATACAAGAGCTATTGAACAAATGGCTATGATTTTAGTTGCTACTGCTTTTGTATTAATTGGTTTATCAGTTACTGGTGCATTAATTGGTACAGTTTTAGGTTTTGCATTAGCTTCTCTTTCTGCTGTTTATATTTTTAAATATCATAT
>JAKSUH010000122.1 GCA_024413395.1 archaeon | reverse complement strand
TGGTATTTGGTGAAGATGGTTTTAAAATGAGTAAATCTCGTGGAAATGTTACTGGACCTGAAGAAGTTGTATCTGAATATGGTGCTGATGCATTAAGAACTTGGGCTGCTAATAGTGTTCCTGGTTCTGATGTAGCTTTTGATTGGAAAGACATTAAGCATGGTTACAAATTCTTAAGAAAATTCTGGAATGCATTTAGATTTATTAGTATGCATATCTTCGATGGTGAAGCTGATAATGTTGAAGATATTAAATTTAATCCAATTGATAAATGGATTATTGCTAAATTAAATGTTTTAAATAAAACTGTTGATGAAGCATTTGCTGATTATAATTTCGCAGCAGTAATTAGTAGTATTGAAAAATTTGTATGGCATGATTTCTGTGATGAATACATTGAAGCTGTAAAATATAGACTTTATAATGATGATATTGATACAGAAAGTAGAATAGCTGCAAAATATACTTTAAAAACTGTTGTAAGAGATTCTTTAAAATTACTTGCACCAATAGCTCCTTTCTTTACAGAAGAAGTTTATCAATACTTTGATGAAGAAGGAAGTATTCATGTATCTGATTGGCCTGAAATTTATGCAAATGTATCTGATGATGATATTGCTAAAGGTGAGAAAGCTATTGAACTTATTGGAGAAATCAGAAGATTTAAATCTGCTTCTAAAATCCCATTAAATGTTTCAGTAGCTAGTGTAAATGTATATAC
Source organism: archaeon (assembly GCA_024413395.1). Taxonomy (GTDB): domain Archaea; phylum Methanobacteriota; class Methanobacteria; order Methanobacteriales; family Methanobacteriaceae; genus Methanocatella. Next base: position 3,014 of record JAKSUH010000122.1, on the reverse strand, counting down.
TGAAAACACTGAACTTAAAGAAATTTTCGAATACTTTGATGAAGTAATTGCAGGAACCTTAAAAATTGAAGAATTCTCTATTAAAGAAGGTAAACCTGAAGTACATGAAAAAGTAATTGAAATTGAACCAGATATGTCTAAAATTGGACCAACATTTAAAAAAGATGCTGGTAAAGTAATTGGATATATTAAATCAACTAGTCCTGAAGAAATAGCTACTAAATTAGCTGAGGATGGTGAAATAGCTATTGCTGATGGTATTATCACAGAAGACTTTTTAAATATTCAAAAAGAAATTGTTGGAGCTAGTGGTAAAAAAGTTGATGTGTTACAATCTGAAAAATTAGGTGTTATTTTAGAAGTAATGAGGTAATTACCTCATTTTCTCTATTTTTTTTAAAGAAGGTGTAACTATATCTCTTAGAAGAAAACCTGTAAATAATTCTTTAAATAGAGCTAAATCTAGAAAAAAAATCAAATACTAAAAGAAATGTTATTATTGTTATAGCTTTAATAATTGTAGTTTTAATTTTTTATTTGTTAGTTGTTTCTTTGGAAATTTTAATGTTAAAGAACCTGAAAATGGTATATGGGTTTCTCTTAATCATATGGATAATGTTGATTTTAAACTTTTAAGAGATTATGGAGTCGATAATGTCTATTTACATGCTGATGCTATTGATGAAAAAGGTAAAGACCAAGTATAAAAATGGATTTCAAAAGCAAATATGTATGGTATAAAAGTTCATATATGGTTGCCTGTTTTTGTTGAAAATGGAATGTGGGTTAGTGTTGAAGATTCTAATGAAACTGTCAATCAAAATTTTATAAATAAAAGGCTTGATGAAGTTTCAGAGCTTGCTAAGATAAGAGGAATATCTGGTATTCAATTAGATTATTTAAGATTCTCTGGTAATGCAGATGATTATCCTGATCCTACTAAATCTTTAAATAATTTTGCTCATGATGCACATGATAGAATTAAAGCAATTAATCATTCATTAGAGTTATCTATTACAATAATGCCTGAAACATATTTTAAAAAATCATAATGAGTATGGTCAGGATTATTCTGAATTATCTTCTGTAGCAGATAAAGTTGTAATAATGATGTATAAAGGTAATTATAATGAAGATGCTAATTGGATTAAGGATAGAACCGATTGGTTTGTTCATAATTCAAAAGGAGCACAAGTAATTATTGGATTACAAACATATGAAAGTGAATATAATGCTACACGTTTATCTTCTGATGAATTAACTAATGATGCTAATGCAGCTATAGAAGGTGGAAGTCAAGGTATCGCTTTCTTTAGATATGAGTTAACAAATTTAGTTGATCTTAAAAATTTATATTAATTTTTTTAAAAATTTTAAGTTTTATATATTATCTTAATATAATATATTAATGATGAATCTTAAAATTGAAAAGTTTAGAGAAATTGAGGGGATTGTTAAAGCACCTCCTTCTAAAAGTTATTCTCATAGGGCTGTAATTATAGCTAGTTTGGCTAATGGTACTTCTCATATATCTGATATTTTACTTTCAGAAGATGTATTATCAACAATTTCTGCTTGTAGAACACTTGGTGCAGATATTTCTATTGAAGGAAACTCTTTAAAAGTCATTGGTACTGGTGGTAAACTACATAATTCTTCAGATTATCCTATTGATCTTGGTAATTCAGGAACCACTTTAAGAATTATGACTTCTGTTGCTGCTTTATCTGATAATGAAGTTACTTTTACTGGAGACGATTCTTTAAAAACAAGACCAATGGGACAACTTTTAAGAGCTTTAAAACCTTTAGGAGTTAATGTTTTATCTAATAATACTAAAGCACCTATAACTATAAAACCTGGTTTTTATGGTGGTGAAACAGCTATTTTAGGGAATGTTTCTTCACAATTTATCTCTTCAATGTTAATAGCCTCTCCATTATCTAAACAAGGATTAAATCTTCAAGTATATCCTGAGTTTGTATCAAAATCTTATGTAGATATGACTTTATCAATAATGGAAAAATTCGCGGTTAAAGTTAATGAAACTGAATATACTAAACATGAAGATTGTGATAAAGAATTTAAAGATTGTTTAGGTGAACGATTTATTGTTAGACCTCAAGAGTATATTTCTTGTGATTATACTGTTGAAGGAGATTATTCTTCTGCTTCTTATTTACTTGCTGCAGTAGCAATTGCAGGTGGATGTATCACTGTTGAAAACTTATTTGAAGATTCTAAACAAGGAGATAAATTAATTTTAGATATATTAGATGAAATGGGATGTAAAATAATATCTAATGAAAATTCACTAACCATTAATTCTAGTGGTGATTTAAAATCTATTGATATTGATTTATTTAATGCTCCTGATTTACTTTTAACAGTAGCTATTCTAGCTTCCTTAGCAAATGGAACTTCTAAAATTTCAGGTGTAAAACATGCTAGAGTTAAAGAAACTGATAGGGTTGCATGTACAGCAGAAGAACTTAAAAAATTAGGATGTAATGTAGAAGAACTTGAAGATGGTTTAATTATTAAAGGTAATACTCTTTCTGATGGAATTGTTGATTCTCATAATGATCATAGGATTGCTATGGCCTTTTCTCTTTTAGGATTAAAATATGATGTTGAAGTAACTAATGGAGAATGCTTCAATATATCTTTCCCTAATTTTATAGAAGCTTTATCTGAAATAGGAGTGTTTTTATGTCTCTAAATTAGAAACTATTAAAGAGATTATTAAGTTTAGATGAAATTTATGATGTAAGAGTTTTTGAAGATAGAGATTCTTATCGTGTTTTAGTTAGAACCATTCTATCTCAAAGAACCAGAGATGAAAATACAGATGAAGCATCTAAGAAACTTTTTTCTAAATATAAAGATATGTACGAAATTGTAGAAGCACCTATAGAAGATATTCAAGATTTAATTAGGTGTGCTGGTTTTTATAGGGTTAAAGCAGGTAGGATTCAAGAAGTTTCTCAGATTTTAATTGATCAATTTGGTGG
>JAKSUH010000121.1 GCA_024413395.1 archaeon | reverse complement strand
CCGTCTCCGGGTCCAAAGCCTAGAAGGATTACCACTACCCTACGGGACTATACAACATATTTATTTATTAAATATATACTATTTAAATCTTACTATTATAATAAATAAAAAGAAAAATGGTACTTACCATTTAATTTTTAGGTAAAAATACTTTAGATACACTAGATGCAGCAAGTATTTTTATTATATCTCCAATAAAGAAAGGTACTAATCCCATAACAAGTAATTGTGGAATAGATAATAAGATTCCTTGATTAAAGTAAGTAAATGCTGCTAAACCTATTAAACCAGGGACATATATTAACCCAAAAGTTGTAATAGTTGTAAATAAAGTCATTTTTCTGAATCTACAATTAGATCTATTTTCTGCAATATAACCCATGAAATATGCTGCAAATATAAATCCAATTAAGTATCCTCCAGTAGAACCGAGTAATAATTCAATTCCTCCATGTCCACCATTAAACCAAGGAATAAATAAAATTCCTGCAATAATATAAATTATTTGGCTTAGTACTCCATATTTTTTTCCTAAAATTAAACCTGCAGTTAAAACAGCAAATGTTTGTGCAGTTATAGGAATTGGGGTAAATGGTAATGGAATTATAATTTGTGCCATTATTCCAGTTAAACATGCCATTAAAATAGACATTAAAATCTTAAAAGTTGTAGTAGACTCTTCAATTTTATTAAATAATTGTCTTCTTGTTATATAAAAAGTATTAATATTCATACAATTATATTTATTTTTGATGTTTAAATAAGTATCTATTTTTTTGCTTTATCATATAATGATTTAATAGTTTCCATATCTACACTTGTATAAATTTGTGTAGTTGCTAAACTAGAATGTCCAAGTAATTGTTGGATAACTCTAATATCCACACCATTTTTCAATAGATGTGTAGCAAAAGAATGTCTTAATACATGAGGAGTAACCTTTTTTTCAATACCTGCTTTGTCTCCATATTTTTTTATCATTTGTTGGATATAACGAGAAGATAATGGTTTTCCTCTTTGACTAATAATTAAATAATCACTATCTTTTGTTCTTGTATCTAAATATTTAAGAATAAGCTTTTTAGCTTCGGTATCGAAAAGAACTATTCTGTCTTTATCTCCTTTTCCTCTAATTCTCATAGTTCTCTCATCAAAATCAATATTTCGTATAGTTAAATTAATTAATTCAGATACCCGTAAACCTGATGAATATAATAAAGTTAATATTAATTTATCTCTCATTTTAGTTTCAATATGTTTTGGATGATCTGTTTCTCTCCATGAAACTGCATTAATTAAATTTTCAACTTCTTTTTCATTTAATGATTTTGGAAGGGATTTAGTTCTTTTTGGTGTACCTATATTCTCTAAAAGGTTTAAATCATTAAATTCAAAAAACTTTTTAATTACTATTGTAACAAGATAAATATAATTTTGTGAAACTTCTTTATCTCTTTTTAAAAATTGAATATATCTTCTAAAACTTCTTTGAAAATGTTTTTCATCATAAATATCTTCTTGTTTTTCTAAATATTCGATAAATATTGTTAAAATAGAAGAATAAGTTTTAATGGTATTTTGAGAATAATTTCTAATTTCTAATTCAATTAAATAATCCTCAATCATTTCATCAAAATTAAATATTTTACAAAAATGTAATTTATTACCTTCTTTATCAATAATAGGGAATTTTTTTGAATTTTCTAAATTATCCATATTATCACATAAAGAAAAAAAGAAAAATAGCTATGGAATTTAATCCATAGTAATTATTTTTAAATTGTCAGGTTTTTTGACAATATTCATTGATTTAAATGCAACTAAGTTTTTAATTCCTTTGGATGATGAAACATCAACTAATCTTTGGCTGATAATTCCATCGAATAAAACTGTGTGTGCGTTTTCATCAATGTTTTTAATTTCTTGATAGATGTTTTTAACTTCAACTTCTTTAGTAACGTTTAAAGCTTCATCTAAGATCGCTCCAGCACCACTATCTTGGAACTCTTTTAACATATCTTTCATTAATTTGGTTTCTTCATCATCAATGACAGGTTTTTGTTCTATAGGTGCAGGTGATTTGAATTTCTTTTTTTGTTGATATTTATTTTGTTTTCTTTGGTATTTTCTATTGTTGTGGTTACGGTTGTTTCTGTTATGGTTACCATTGTTGCTTAAGTTGTTATTAGCTAAGAATTGTTCAGTAGGAACTTTATCTCTTAAAGCTATTAATACTTCATCTTTTTCGAGATTTTCTACTTCTTTACCTTTTGGAGCACGAGTAATGTAATCTACTTCTCCAATTTGTAAAAGTTCTTTTAAGATGAGTTCTCCACCACGGTCTCCATCAACAAATGCAGTTGTGGTTCTTTTTTTACTTAATTCACCAATGGATTTAGGAACACTAACTCCTTCAACAGCAACAGCGTTTTTAATACCATATTTGAGTAAGTTTAAAACATCGCTACGTCCTTCTACAACAATAATTGCATCAGATGTGTATATACTAGGACCAGCAGGTAATCTATCTTCACCATATTCAGAGATTTCATGAGCTCTCATTGCATCTCTTACTTCTTCAATCATTTTCATACTAGCTGGAGATACGCTTTCAATCATGCCTTTATAAATTTCTTTTGCACGATTAACAACTTGTTCTCTTTTAACAGCTCTTACATCTTCAACTTTTAAAGTTTTAATTTGAGCTTCACAAGGACCTACACGGTTAATAGTTTCAAGAGATGCTGCTAAAATAGCGGTTTCAACTCTGTCTAAGCTAGAAGGAATGACAATTTCTCCAGTAGCTTTACCACTATTAGAATGAATCATAACTTGAATTCTACCAATTCTTCCAGTTCTTTGAAGTTCTCTTAAATCTAAATCATTACTTAATAAACCTTCTGTCTGACCAAATACAGCTCCAACAACATCAGGTTTTTCTACAATTCCTTTTGCATTAATTTGCGCATGGATTAAATATTTAACTGTTGTTAATTCTTCGCCTTTTCCCATTTTTAAGCCTCCTGAGCTTAATTTTATCGGGATAATTTATGTATCTAAAAATTCAATAATTTTTAGTAATCGTAAATTATTCTGTAAATTTTATTTGATAATTTTTTAATAAAATACACTAAAAAAGAGTTAGAGATACGATTAAATAATTCTTAAGATGCCTAATATAGGCTCTTTTTTTAAATAACCTTCAAAATTGTTTATTTTTCTTGTTTCGTTGATTATTATTCTTATATCTCCTTTATTTTGTTTAAAATGATATAATAATTTTGAATTTTGTAATGTATAATAACTCTCAAAGTATATTAATTTATAGCATATTTTATGCTATACTAAATATTTTGATAATACTAATATATAAAAGATATAGTATTTTCATTCTAAAATAAAAATCTATTAAAAAGATAATGAATATAATACTAATTTAAATGTTGATATGAAAATTAAAAGTGTGTGATTCAATGTCAAAAATTAGTCCAAAAACATTATTAAATAAAAATACAAAAAAAAGAATTCGATATCGAAGAAATTAATTTAGATAATATTTCTATGAACGATTTAAATGAAGGTAGTAAAAATTACTTTATATTAAAATCATTATTAGATTTGTTTCTTCATGCCAAATTTCAGATGCTTATAATACAATAGCTAGAAGAAATGGTGTTATTGAAAGTATTAAACCAATTAATAATCAGAAAGTTTATGGAAAGATCACAACTTGTGAAACTCAATCTGATGATTGGGGTACTGTAACTTTAGCAATTGATGA
>JAKSUH010000120.1 GCA_024413395.1 archaeon | reverse complement strand
TTTGTTCTTTAGTTGTAAGTGTTTTAAGACCAATTCCTCCAATTGCTTGGATTCCTTTCTCAATTTTATGGTTAGGAATCGGTTTACCTTCTGCTGTTTTTGTAATTTTCCTTGGATGTGCATTTCCAATTTTAATTACTACAATGGATGGTGTTCAAGAACTGATAAAGTATTAATTGAAGCTGCTAAAACTTTTGGTGCTTCAAGAATGCAACTTTTAACTAAAGTTATTTTACCTGCATCTATGCCTCATATTGTATCAGGTATTAAAGTAGGGGTTGGAATAGCTTTAATGTGTACCGTTTCTGCTGAAATGATTGCTTCAAGTTCAGGTTTAGGTTATATGATCTTAACTGCAAGTAATTTATTTAATCCGGGACTTATTGTAGTGGGAATGTTAGTTATTGGAATTATAGGAATCGTTTTTGATTATATCTTTTCAAAGATTCAAAAGAAGATTTTCTGGTAAGGTGTTAAATTGTCAATTGAAATAAAAAATTTATCTAAATCATTTTCTAAAGGTTTTACTTCACTTAAAATATTAGAGGATATTAATTTATCTGTTGATGATAGTGAATTAGTATGTATTTTAGGTCCTTCTGGTTGTGGTAAAACTACTTTAATCAGAATTGTTGCTGGTTTAGAATCTAAGGATCTGGTGAAGTATATGATAATAATGACTTAATTTCAGGACCTTCTAAAGAAAGAGGTTTTATTTTCCAACAATATTCTCTTTTTCCATGGTTAACTGTATTTGATAATGTTATGTTTGGATTTAATATTGAAGGTGAACCTTCTGAAGAAAATATTAAAACTGCTAATGAATTTTTAGATATGGTTGGTTTAACTGAATTTAAAGATTCCTATCCTCATGAACTTTCTGGTGGAATGAAACAAAGAGTTGCTATTGTTCGTTCATTAATTAATAATACTTCTGTTCTTTTAATGGATGAACCATTTTCTGCTTTAGATGTTTTTAACAGACGTCATTTACAAGAACAATTAATAGAAATACAAGAAAAAACTAAAAAGGTAATTCTTTTCGTTACTCATGATGTTGAGGAAGCTGTATTCTTATCTAATAAAGTTGTAATTATGGATTATAACCTGACGTATTAAAGAAATTATTAATATTGATTTAGCTTATCCAAGAGATAGAAATTCTAATGAGTTCAATGAATTAGAAAGTAGAATTGAAAGTCTTTTAGGTATTTTAGAAGATTAATGGTGGTTAAATGAAGAAAAAGAATTGGATTATTTTAATAATTGCAATTATTATTGTGGCAATTGTTGCTGGTGCATTCTTTTTAACTAGTAATTCAAACCAAGGAGAAGTAGTTAAAGTTGGTTATTTACCTTCTGATCATAATGCTGCTTTATTTGTTGCTCAAGCTCAAAAGCAATATGAAAAGAATAATATTACTGTTATTGAATATCAATTTAATAATGGTGGAGATTTAATGACTGCTATGGCTAGTGGTGATATTGATATTGGTTATGTAGGTATTACTCCAGCATTAGGTTCTATTCAGAAAGGTGTTCCTGTTAAAATAGTTTCTGGAGTTCAAACTGAAGGTAGTGCTGTTGTAGTAGGTAGTGATTCTGGTATTACTAATATTACACAACTTAAAGGTAAAGAAGTAGCTTCTCCAGGTGCATATTCTATTCAAAATATGCTTTTAATGTATGAACTTTCAAAATATGGTATATCTATAGATGAGGTTAATATTTAGGTTATGAAGGTTCCTTTCATGTCAAATTCACTTAGAACAGGTCAAGTAGATGCTATTTCCACTTATGAACCATATGTATCTCTTGCAACTAATATTGGTTATGGAAAAGTTCTTGCTTCTTCACATGATATTTTACCAAATCATCCATGTTGTCTTGTTGTAGCTAGTGATAAATTTATTGCTAATCATCCAGATACTTTAAAAATAATGTTGGATATTCATAAAAATTGTACAATTTTTGTTAATGAACATCCTGAGGAATCTGCAAGTTAATGCCTCAAGATATTGTATCTGATTATGATATTGAAGCAAAATCTATTAAAGATATTAATTTTATTTATGGTTTAAATGATACTTATAAAGAATCTATAACTCAATTTATGGAAATTGAAGTAAACTTAGGTTTATTGAATAAAGTTATACCTGATGATAAACTTTACTTTGAATTTTAATTAAGAAATTTTTATTTCTTTTTTCTCTTTTTTTTAATTTTTTCTAAAACTATATTAATTATTTTATTAATATATTATAATATTATAAAACTATGAAAACTATGGTGTTTAAATGAGTGAGGATATTAAAAAAACCATAAATGAATTACATATTTATGAAAAACAATTATTAAATGAATTAGAAAAAAATGAAAATGTTACTCCTGAAGAAGTAGCTAAAAATGCATCAATGGATATTAAATCTGTTATGAGTGCAGCTGGTTCTCTTGCTTCAAAAGGAATTATTAATGTTAAAAAAGATGTTGAAGAAGTTGTTTCTTTAAGTAAAGTAGGTCTTCAATATGCTGTTAATAATTTACCTGAACGTAAAATTTTGAAAGTATTATCTGAGAAAAAAGAATTACCTATGGGTGATTTAGCTTCAGAAGCTGATTTAGATAAGAAAGAAGTAGGAATTTCTATTTGTTGGTTACGTCGTAAAAACTGGGCAACTATAGATAAAGGAGTAGTTAAAATCACAGATAAAGGTTTAGCTGATGCAGAAACTTTAGGCGATGATGAAGAACTTTTAGAAGAATTATCTAAAAGAAAAGAAATTATTAAAGATAATCTTTCTGATAATTTAAAAGAAGGTTTTAAAAAATTAAATGATAGAAAAAATATTTTAGATATTAAAAAGAACACCTCACACTCTTTTACTATCCTTGAAAAAGGAGAAGCTATTTTAAATCATGGTTTTACTATTCAAAAACAAGCTACTCAATTAACTCATGATCAATTAAAAGAAGGAACTTTTAAAGAATTACAATATCGTCCATATGATATTAATGCAGAAGCGCCTAAAGTTTATCCAGGAAAAGGGCATCCATTAAGAACTATTATTGAAGAAATTCGTGAAAATTTCTTTAATTTAGGATTTATTGAAGATAATGGGAATGTTGTAGATTCTGCATTTTGGAACTTCGATTCTCTTTTCCAACCTCAAGATCATGCTGCTCGTGAAATGCAAGATACTTTCTATGTTAAAAATCCATTAACTTGTGATTTACCTGATGCTAAATTTGTAGAAGCTGTAAAAGGTGTTCATGAAGATGGTGCTGATACTGGTTCAACTGGTTGGTTATATGACTGGGATGAAGATATTGCAAAACAAACAGTTTTAAGAACCCATACAACTGGAATTAGTACAAAACATTTAGCTTTCAATGAGCCTCCATTTAAAATGTTCTCTGTTGGTAGGGTATTTAGAAGAGAAACTTTTGATTATAAACATTTACCTGAATTCCATCAAGTAGAAGGAATTGTTGGTGGTGAAGGTATAAACTATCAAAACTTACTTGGAATTTTAAAAGAATTCTATAAACAATTAGGTTTTGAAGTTAGATTTAGACCTGCTTACTTCCCATATACTTATTTATCTACTGAATGTGAAGTTTATTTAGAGGAAAAAGAAGCATGGATTGAACTTGGAGGATCTGGTATGTTTAGACCAGAAGTACTTGCTCCATTAGGTGTAGATGTACCTGTTTTAGCATTTGGTTTAGGTATTGAAAGATTAGCTATAATTAGGTATGATGTCTCAGATATTCGTATGCTTTATAAATCTGATATTAAATGGCTTCGTGATTTACCAGTAACTCAAGGAATTGATTTATAATGGCAATTAA
>JAKSUH010000012.1 GCA_024413395.1 archaeon | reverse complement strand
ATTATCTTCTGTTAAAATAATTAAGTGTTCTGGTGCATATTCATTAGTAACATAAATAGCTTCTTCTAAATTATTTGTTACAATGACTTTTCCAGCTTTAGCAAGTGATTCTTCAATAATTTCACGCCTTGGAGCAATTTCAGTCAATTCTTTTACAAATTCAACAGTTTTAATAGCTAATTCTTCAGATGGAGTTGCTAAGAAACAAGAAGCATTTGAATCATGTTCTGCTTGAGCTAAAATATCAGTTGCAATAAATTCAGGATTTGCAGTTTCATCTGCTAAGATTAATACTTCAGATGGGCCAGCAGGGAATTCAATATCACATTCACCGAATACAAGTTTTTTAGCTGCTGTAACAAAAATATTACCTGGTCCAACAATTTTTTCGACTTTATCCACAGATTCAGTACCATAAGCCATTGCTGCAATAGCTTGAGCACCACCTGCTTTGAAAATTGCATCTGCACCAGCTAAATCACTAGCTACTAAAATAGCATCCATAATTTTTCCATCTTTACCTGGAGGAGTACAACAGATAATTCTTTCAACCCCCGCAATTTTTGCAGGAATTACTGTCATTAAAATAGAAGAAGGATAAGCTGCACGGCCACCAGGTATGTAACATCCTACACTATTAATAGGACGGACAATTTGACCAGCTTTAACTCCTTCAGTAACTTCAATTTCCCATTTTTTTGGAATTTGTTCTTTATGAAATTTTTCAATATTACTAGCTGCTTTTTTTAATGCTTCAAGTAAATTATCATCTAAATTTTCATAAGCTTCTTTAATTTCTTCTTTAGAAACTTGTAATTGAGTAATTTTGACACAATCAAATTTTTCAGTGTATTTATTTAATCCAACATCACCATTTTCTTTAACATCTAATAAAATATCTGATACTGTTCCAATAACATTATTAACATCCTGTTCAGAACGTTTAATGGTCTCTGCTAAATTAATATCATTATAATTTAATATTTCCATAAAAATCTACCTTAAAATAGCTCTGTATCAGCAGAAGTAACTAGTTTACTATAAAGTGCAAGCCAACCATCAAGATTTCTATCTGGAACTAGACGATTTTCTATTCTTTCTGCTATTTCTTCATCAGTTAAATCAACATTATTGATCTATTATTAATATCTATTTCAATAATATCTCCATCTTTAATAGCTGTAATAGGACCATTTTCCATTGCTTCAGGAGATATATGACCAACACAAGGTCCTCTAGTTCCACCAGAGAATCTTCCATCAGTAATAAGTCCAATATCTTTAATACCCATACCTGCAATTACAGAAGTTGGATTAAGCATTTTCTCTCGTTCCAGGACCTCCTTTAGGACCTTCATAACGAATTACTATAATGTCTCCTTCTTCAATTTTATGGCCAAATATAGCTTCTACAACCTCTTCTTCACTTTCAAATACTTTTGCTGGTCCTTTAAGATACATTAAATCTTCTGCAACAGCACCTTTTTTAATAACTGAACCATTTGGAGCGAGATTTCCTTTTAAAATAGCTATACCTCCATCTTCATGTACAGATTATCAATAGGATGAATAACATTTGAATTTTTAACCTTTGTTTCTTCAATATTTTCTTCAATTGTTTTACCAGTACAAGTTAAAACATCAGTATTAATTTTATTTTCTAATGTTTTTAAAACTGCAGGAATACCTCCAGCATTATGTAAATCTAACATTGTATCAGTACCAGCAGGTGAAATTAAACAAATATGAGGAATTTCTTTACTAATTTTATCAAATAATTCTAAATTTACATCAATACCAGCTTCATAAGCCAATGCTGGAAGATGTAATGCTGTGTTAGAAGAACCTCCTAATGCCATATCCATAGCTATAGCATTGTAAAATGACTCCTCAGTTAATATTTTAGAAATAGTTAAGTCTTCTTCAACCATTTTAACTATTCTCTCACCAGTAGCTTTTGCAATTAAGTAGTTATTTTCATCTACTGCATGAGTTGTTGCACACATTGGTAAGGTTAAACCTAAAGTTTCAGTTAAACAAGCCATTGTATTAGCTGTAAATAGGCCAGAACAACTTCCAGGCCCAGGACAAGCACATTTTTCAAGTTTGAGGACTTCTTCTTCAGACGTTTTACCTGCTGAATATTGACCAACAGCTTCATAAACAGTGATTAAATCTGCTTCACGACCTTTATATTTTCTAGGAATCATTGGTCCACTAGTAACAACAATGGTTGGAACATCAACACGAGAAGCACCCATAATCATACCAGGTACAACTTTATCACAACTTGGAATTAAAACTAAACCATCAAAACTATGTCCTTTAGCCATACTTTCAACAGTAGCTGCTACAATCTCTCTAGAAGGAAGAGAATATTTCATTCCATCATGATTCATACTTATTCCATCACAGATAGCCATTGTATCAAATTCAAATGGAATACCTCCAGCAGCAATAATACCATCCTTAACAAAATCAACAAGATCTCTTAAATGGATGTGACCAGGTACAATATCAGTAAAACTATTAGCTATACCAATAAATGGTTTTTTTTTAAAATCTTCATCATCTAAACCACATGCACGAAGTAAAGACCTATGAGGCGCTCTTTGAATTCCTTCTTTAATGTTATCACTTTTCATCTAATCACCTGATAAAATTATTTGATATAAATATATCTAATTTTATGGTATTAAAATATTTATATATTATAAAAAAGTTATTTTTCTAAAAAGAAATCAGTTTTTAAAGCTGTTCCTTCTGATTCTAATTTAGAAAATTGACCGCCTAGCTGAGATGCGAGAAGATTTATAATGATAAAACCTATAGAATTAGAATTATTAACATCTAAACCTTCAGGTAATCCAATACCGTTATCTTCAAATATAATATATGCAGATTTATCACCAGTTCTTTTAAGAGATATTGAGATTGTTTTATCTTCTTGATCCTCTTCAAAAGCATACAAAATTGAATTTGAAATAATTTCGTTTAAAATTAAAGTTAAAGGAGATAAAATATCAGAATCTACATTAATACCGCTTTCTAAATCTAATTCTACATTAATATCTGAACCATTATTTATTCTAATAAATTTATCAATATTATTATCAATAAAGTCTTTAAAATCAAGTGATGAAAGCCCATCAACATCATATGCACTTTGATATATAATAGACATTGTAGAAACACGTGCCATCGTAGATTCCACAATTTCATCTGAATTTTTTAATCCTAAATGCTTTTCTAATGTTAATATACTTAAAACTAATTGTAGATTATTTATTACTCTATGGTGAACTTCATTTAAAAGGAAATTTTTTTCAATATTACTTTTGTTCAATTCTTTTTATCTTTTAATCACTTTATCTTTTTCTTCTTCAACGATTTTTAAAGATTCTAAAGCTTCATTTTCAGCATCTTTAATCTTAGTAATATCATTTATAGTTAAAATATCTCCTAAAATATCGTTTTCTTCACCTACAATAGTTTTAGAAATCTCATACCAATGATTATTTGTATGTTGATATTCCAATAAAATGTCATCAGAGAAATAAAAATCAATTATTTCCTGATTTGATATAATATTATTAATTTTTTTTAATTTGGAATTATCAGATAATCCTAATAATTTACTAGCTGAAGGGTTGAAATCAATTAAACAATGTGTTTTATTAAAGAACAACATTCCTATATCTACATTATCTATAAACAATTGATGAGCAATAGGAACTGCAGTGAAAATACCATAATGAGTAAAGGTAATAAATAGAGATGCCATAGCAAATGTTGTTGCAAAACACTCAATATCAAAACCAGGATAAATATTAAACTGTAAGATAAGTCCTCCTCCAATTAATAATAACTGAGAAAATATTAAATAATAAATTTGATTTCTATTATCTTTAGTGAAATATTTTCTGTGTGAAATTAAAACAGCAATACCTATAAAACCAACAATAAAACCATATAAGACACATAAAGTATCAAGAAAACCAGTTTCAAAATAACATTGATTTCCAAGTCCTGCATAAATAGGAGATGTGGAATAGAATAAATGAAGCCAATCATTTGTTAAAACACCAAATAAACCTAAAATAGGTATTAGTAATATAAGAACAATATATATTTTATTTTTAAAAATTGCATTTATATTTAAGTATTTAAAAACAAATATTAACCAAAATCCATACACAAATGGATATGAAGCAGACCCAATATAAAATAATAGGACTTTTAGTGGCATGTAATCTACAATAGCTTCAAGTGCTCCGCAAAATACATAAGCGAATGTAAAAAGTGAAAATATAAGGAAATATTTAAAAATAGAAGATTTTCTATTTTTGAATGCATATAAAATAAAAGCTAAAATGAAAAATGATCCTATTAATGAAATTGTAGCTATTGGTTTAAAAAATAACATTATTTTACTCTCCATAAACTATTACATTATAGTGCATTCCTC
Organism: archaeon; assembly: GCA_024413395.1. Taxonomy (GTDB): domain Archaea; phylum Methanobacteriota; class Methanobacteria; order Methanobacteriales; family Methanobacteriaceae; genus Methanocatella. The sequence goes on along the minus strand of JAKSUH010000012.1, from coordinate 12,760 downwards.
ATTTAACCTCAATGAAAAATCAATTCGTATTGATGTTCCTTTTGAAGGTAATTTTGTAATTTTTCCATTTACTTGATTTGTTAAAAGTTTAATTAATGTGAAACCTAGTGTTTTAGAAGAATTAATATCAATATCTTCATCTAAACCACACCATTATCCTCTACAATAAGATAAGCAGCATTATCATCAGTTTTCTTTAAAGTGATAAATAACTTTTTATCATCTTTTGTTTCTTCATAAGCATAAATAACAGCATTGCTTAATAATTCATTAAAAATTAAAGTTAAAGGAGAAAAAACATCAGGACATACTTCAATTTCATCATCTAAATCCAATATTGTTTCTATATCCTTAATATTATAAATATTTAAAAATTTTGTTAAATTAGATTCAATGAACTCTGAAAAATCGATTTTTGAAATTTTATCGCGTTCATAAGCCTTTTGATATGTGATAGACATTGATGAAACACGTGCGAGAGTTGAATCAATAATTTCATCTGCAGATTTAATTCCAAATCTTTTATCCAGATTTAAAAAACTTAAAATAAGTTGTAAATTATTTCTAACCCTGTGGTGTACTTCTTGAAGCAATATAACATCTTATTAATTTCATTTAATTCATTTCTTTTCTTAATAGCTTCATTATGTTGTTTTTCAGCTTCTTTTAAAGAGTTAATAGCATCATTTTGTGTTTTTTAACCCTAGTAATGTCCATAATAGTATAAAAATTCCCATAATATAAATTCTCATCGGTTACTTCCTTACTTATGAATTCATACCATTTATCCTTTTTATCATCATAAATCTCAATTGATTTTTTAGAAGAATTTAAAAATTCAATTAGTTCAGGATTATTAAAAACTTCATAAATATTTTGATCTTTATTATCATCAGTTAAAGATAAAATCTCTTTAGCTGCAGAATTGAATGCATTAAACAATTTTTATCATTAAAATAAATCATTCCATATTAATATGTTCAATAAAGGTATTACGAGCAAGTGGAAGAATATCGAAAACCCCATAATGAACAAACGCAGCGAAAAGTGTAATCATACCAAAAACAATACCAAATGCGATTAAATCAATTCATTGTATATTCCTAAAAAGTAAATAATTGCTCCTATAATAGGAAATGCTGCTGCTAATAAAAAAACATTATAGGACGTTTATAATGTTCATCAACTTTATTATAGTAATATATAGGTAATATTAAACTTAAAAATCCCATAATAAATCCAAATAAATTACCAATTACAGCAAAAATACCTCTTTCAAGTGATAAAAGTTGATCAGGAGCAACAAACTGAGGAACTGAAATAAATAATAACTGTAAATAAGAATCTGTAATTCCAGCAAATAGAATTAAAAACGGAACAATAAAAATAACAATAGTAGCATTTTACTAATTTTTTAGGTCTAAGATAAATAAGAATAAATAATAGCCATAAAGCAAAAACAAATGGATATATTATTGTTGAAAAATAAGATGCTACTAATTTAATAGGATATAACGAAATTAAAATTTCAATTGAAGAAGCAAGAATATATACAAATATTGTTAAAGTCAAAAAGGAAAGAGTTAAAGTTAAAATATTTCGTTCATTTGTAATAGAGTAGTAAAAAAATACTAAAGAAAAAATAGCTCCGATAAGTGAAATAATACCGAAAACATTAAAATTAAATAGCATAAAACCACATCAAATGGATTTTGAAAAATCAACCTTTAAACAAGTCCCCATAGAATCTAATCTAGTAACTGTTCCGTTTATTTGACTAGAAAGAATATTAATTAAAGTGAAACCAAGAGAATTATTTGAAGATATATCTAAACCAAGTGGTAAACCAATACCATTATCTTCAACTATCAAATAAGCAGTATTATCCCCTGTATTTTTAAGAGTTATATATAATTTTTTATCAGTTTGGTCCGGACTGTAACCATGATGGATTGAATTACTTATAATTTCATTTAATATAAAAGTTAAAGGAGATAAAACATCTGTACTTACTAAAATATCATCATCAAGGTCAAAAACAACTTCAACATCCCTACATTTGTAAATATTGATAAGTCTGTCGATATTATTTTGAATAAAATCACAAACATCTATGGAAGAAACTGATTTAACACAAAATGCTTTTTGATAAATGATAGACATAGATGTAACACGAGAATTGTTGATTCTATAATCTCATCCGAATTTTTAACTCCAAAACGTTTATCTAAGTTTAAAATACTTAAAATTAGTTGTAATTGTTTTTAACTCTATGATGTACTTCTGCTAATAATACTTCATTTTCTCTTAAAACAGAATCTAATTCTTCATTAGTAAGTCTTTGAGTTGATTGATCATTAAGTTCAGTGATGGTAAAAAGAGTTCCTGAACCACCATCAATAATGGATTTACTAATTTTGAACTGTTTATCATGTTTCTGTGAATTAAATACTAAAACCTTATTAGAACTGTTATAAAATTGTAAAAGTTCAGAATTAGTGATTATTTGATTAATTTTTTTACCTAATATTTCAGAATTAATTGATAAAAAATATTTAGCTATTTTATTATGGTCAATTAAAATGGCAGAATTGTCAAAAAGCAACATACCAAATTCTGCATCATTAATAAAAACATATGAGCAGAGGATATTAAATCATTACTATTTGAACTAAATAAAGCCATTTAAATTATCTCCCAAATAACATATAATATTAATTATAATAAACCTTTGATATAAATGTATAGATATAAAAGAATGAAGAACATGATAAAGTAAGAATATTAAAAAATTCTGAACATAATTCATAAAAGTCAAATATATATTACAAAGATTTTTGAAAAAATAAAAAGATTAATATGGAAAAAAAAGCAGTTGTTTTTGATAATTCTGGAACATTGATAGAAAGATATCGTGTAATAAAGGATATCAAAAGAAACAAATTAATTACAAACATTGATTCGCTTAATTTAATAGATAAATATCCTTCATTAGCTTTAATAATATTACAATTTGATTCTATTAAACTTTTAAATATTCCAGAAGACTATTTGATTTCAGAATATATAATTAAAAATAACATTGATTTTGATTTAAGTTTTTCAACAATATCTATCTCAACAGAAAAGATAAAAAAAATTATTGAAAAAGAAAAAAAAGCAACTGCAAAAGATATAACTGAAAGTTTTTCCGTTTTAAAAGAAATGATACCTGATTGTCAAATATGTAATGGTTCAGCTTTAATAATTGATGTTGAAAAAGAAGAAATAGCTTACACTATTACTTCAGCAGGACGTTTCTTCCCTAATGTTGAAGATACAATTAAAAAATTAAAAGAAAATAATTTTGAAATTTTTATAGCTTCAGGTGATCGTTCAGGAGCTATAAAAAAATTAACTGAGATATTAAAAATACCAAATAAAAATGGTTTTCCAACTGCAAGTACAAAAAGAAAAGGTGAAATTGTTAAAAACTTAAAAAATGAAGGATATGAAGTTACCATGGTTGGAGATGGGTTAAATGATTTAATAGCTTTTGAAAATAGTGATATTTCAATTTTAACATTAGAACAGAAAGAAGAAGTATCACCTAAAATAATAGGCAAAACTGATTATACGATTGAAAAATTTAGTGAAATTATTCCAATACTTTTGAAATAACTTCTTTACTTTTTAAAATATTATCAAAATTATTTAATTCGATTATTCCCTTATCTATTCTTTTTAAAACATTTAAATCTAGTGAACCTTCACCTAAAGGAAGATGTGCATCTTTATCTCCTAAATTATCATTTAAGTGACAATAGCTAATTTTTTTCATTGCTAAAAACTCATCAGTATTATTTGAAGTATTAGAATGACCAATATCAATAGTTGCATAAGAACCTGTTTCTTTTACTATTTTTTCAAGTTCTTCTACTCTATTACATAAAAATGAAAAACGTTCAGGCATATTTTCCACAGATATTTTAATTCCATTTTCATTTCCATAATCAACAACTTCAGTAATAGATTTAATAGCCATATCAATAGCATATTCTCTTAACCAAGGATCTCTCCTTCCAATCTGTCCTGGATGTATAGTAATAGTTGTTGTATTAATCTCACGAGCAAGATCAACGGTTTCTAAAAATAATTGTTTAGAAACCTCCCTAATTCTTGAATTTAAACTAGCTATATTTAAATCTACAGTTGGTCCATGTAAACAGATTTCTAAATCACACTCTTTTAAAGGTTTTATTAATTCAGGCTTTGATAATAAATTTTCTGCATTGTGTGGACCATCACATAACAATTCAAAAAAATCAAACTCGTTATCATGGGCAATGTGAACCATTTCTTCATAAGATTTAGCAAAAATAGATAGTGTTGAAAACCATAACTTTATAATTTCACCTTAATATTGATTAAGTTTATATATCATATTATTATATATGTAAAATGTCGATATATATATCAGAATTGATATAGGTGGTATAATTGATAGAAGATTTAGGATGCAAAAGAAGATTTAATGCATTTTCTTCGCCATTTTGGTAATGGAGTAACCCATCTTCTAATTCTTTGGATTATTTCAAAAGGAAAAATCCATGGATACGGAATAATGAGTAAATTAGATGATTTTTTTGAATATCAAATTCAAAATGATTTAAGAAAAAAAACCAACCCTAGTGAAATTTATCCCATTTTAAATAGATTTGAAAAAGGTGAATTAATTAAAGGATGGTGGGAAGAAAAAGACAATAAACAAGTCAAATATTATAAAATTACCGAAAAAGGAGAAAAGGTATTAGACTTTATTCGGAATAAGCCGAAATTAATGACTTCAAATGATAGTTGGAAAGAGTTTTTTAATGACATGAAAGCTAGGGAGGAATAAAATGAAATATGCAATAGAAACTAAAAACCTCACTAAAATGTATAAAAAATTCACAGCTGTTAATTCATTGAATCTAACCATTGAAGAAGGAACAATATTTGGAATGTTAGGTCATAATGGAGCAGGAAAAACAACAACAATTAAAATGTTAACTTGTTTAATCCAACCAACTTTTGGTCAAGCTACAGTTGGGGGCTATGATGTTAAAAAGAATCCAGATGAAGTAAGGAAATTACTTGGAATGGTTCCACAGCAAGTTTCACTATATAAAGATTTAACTATTAAAGAAAATGCTCAAATGTGTGCAGATTTCTATGGAGTTGATTCCAATAGTAGAGATGATAGAATCGATGAATTAATGGAATTAGTAGACATTAAATATGCACAAAATAAAAGAATTAAGCAGCTTTCTGGAGGACAAAAGCAAAAAGCTTCATTAGTAGCTAGTTTAGTTCATAAACCAGATATTCTATTTTTAGACGAACCTACTATTGGTCTTGATCCTACTACTAAAAGAGTTTTATGGGATTTAATTCGTGATTTGAATGATGATGGTCACACAATTATCTTATGTTCACATGATATGCATGAAGTTGATATGCTCTGTGATACTGTTGGAATTATAAATACTGGAAATTTAGTAGCTTATGATTCACCTCAAGGATTAAAAGACACTCTTCAAAGAAAAAGGAAAGAAGACCATGATGAGTTTATGAGTGCAATGGAAACATTAGCAGAAGAGCAAATTGATAGTGCAAATTTAAGAAAAATGTCTTTTATTGTGAATGATAAAACTGATGAGATTTATGAATTAGTTAGTGCTAGAGAATATGTGTATAACTCTGAAAAATTAAATAACGGTCGTATAACATTACAAATTGAAAACTTTAATGATTATGCTGTTAATGATGTTATTAAAACAGTTATACAAGCAGGTGGAGTGATTACTTCAATAGAAACTGAAGAACCATCTTTAGAGGATGTATTCATCACAACTACAGCAGAGGTGGATGAAGATGCTAGAGCCTAAGAAAATAAGATGGATGATTAAAAAAGAATTATTAACCTTAAAAAGACATCCAGTACGTTTATTCTCAATTATAGCATTTCCAATAATAATGATTTTATTATTTGGTTATGGTATGGGTGGAGATTTAACAGATTTACCAATAGTTGTTGTTTCACAAGATGATTGTCCAATAACTGATTTAACATTAAATACTATTAAAACGACTGATACTTATCATGTAGTTGATGTATGAGATGATATAAATGAAGGAAAAAAGATAGTTGATGATGGAAAAGTAAAAGCAGCTATAATAGTACCTGAAGGATATGATGACCTGAATTCGGCACAAGAAAAATCGGTTACAGTATATATAGATTCTTCAGATCAAATGGCAGCTCAAATTTTAGAAGCATCCACACAAGGAATATTTGCTAAATTATCAAGTATGGTAGCGGCTCAAACAACTGCATCATAATATTCCGCTAGTGTTAGTACTGAGAATGCTACAACTCACCAACTTTAACAAGTTCAATAAATAATGTTAAAGCAGGTATTGATTTACATATTAACAGAATTTATGGAAATATCAAATATATTGATTTCTTAGTTCCTGCAGTCTTAGGTATGACACTTATGATGAGTTGTATGTTAGGTATGGGTGGATTAATTGCTGGTGAACGTGAAAATGGAGAATTAGCAAGATTATTTATGACCCCAACATCTGTTTAACTGTAATTGGTGGTAAAATAGTTGCAATTAATCATAGAACTAATAAGAGCTCTGATATTAATATTTATGGCAGTAATTCTATTTAATGTTACAATTAAAGGAGGAATTATACAAACATTTATTGTTTTAACAATTGGAGCTTTATGTTTTGTTGGTTTTGGAATGATGCTTTCTGCAAGAGTTTCAACACAAGAAGACTATTCACAAATTAGTATGCCTTTTTCAATGCCTATGATATTTGTTTCTGGAGTATTTTATCCTATAGAAACAATGCCTTGGATTTTACAAAAACTAGCATATATTTTCCCATATTACTTAAATGATGCAATGAGAGGAATTATGACTCAGGGAAAAAATTTAGGTGATGTGTGGGTAGATTTAGCTGTTTTACTTGGATTTGTATTGGTATTCTTCATACTAGGTGTAAAAAGATTTAATAGAAATGTATAGGAGGTTTGAAGATGAAAAAGAAAATATTAATTATTCTATTAATTTTAGCATTATGTATATCTCCAGTAGCTAGTGCAGAATGGGATTTCTTCCAAGGTGATATTCATCATACAGGATATCATAAAGATTCGTCAGATTTTGTAACTAACTTATGGATATTTAATATGGAATCTCCTATAATTGGAAGTCTTGCAATCAATGGAAGTAACATGTATGTAGCTTCAGAGAACGGTCTATTAAAATGTATAGATATGAGTGAAGGTAGCGAAAAATGGAGTGTAGAACTAGATAATAAAACACTTGCCTCACCAGTTACTGATAATGAAACTGTATAGTTCGACAGGAACTTTTTATGCAATTGATTGTGATGATGGTGAAATTATATGGGAGAAAGAAATTTCAGAAATTGAAAATACTGTATGTGTATATAATGAAAAAGTATATGTTGGTGCTGGAGACCATATTTATTGTTTAAATAAATATTCTGGTGAAATTGAAACAGATATGAACATTTCTGGAGATGTAAGCACTTCTTTATTAATTGTAGATGATACAATTTTTGTAGGTTCAAATGATACAAAAATGTATGCATTAAGTTTAGACGGATTCACCAATGGATATATACCACTGGTGATGCAGTAAAATCATCTCCAACATATGGTGATGGAAGAATTATCTTTGAATCAGATGATGAGAACCTTTATGTATTAAATGAAAGTACTGGAAACCAACTATTTAAAGTAGATTTAGATGACAGTGTTGAAGGTAGTGCTTCAGTAGATGAATACAATAATAACATTTATATTGGTTCAGATGCTGGAAACTTATCATGTATTGATTTAAGGGATGGAGCAATTAAATGGAGTTATCATACTGGATCTCCTATTAAAACAACCCCTGCATTAAGTGATAAAAATGTAGCTTTTGCATCTGATAATGGTGTAGGATATGTATTAAATATTTACACTGGAAAAGAATTATTCACATATAATCCTAGAACAATGTTATTTAATAGTCCAATAACCTCTTCTCCAGTCATATATGGAAATAGTTTATTCTTTGCAGGTCACGATGGATATGTATATGCACTAAATATCTATAAACACGAAGTTCCAGCTTCAATATTCTTATACTACGTATTAGCAATAATAGTTATAATCATTGTAGCTATTGTGGTTGTTAGTCAAGTTAGAAAGAAACATAGAAAAAAAGGTAAAAAATAATAAGATCTAATTGCTTGAAAATCAATTATGTGGAGAATAGATGTTATCTTTAATATTTATTCTCCATTATTTTATATTCCTTATTTTTAAATCCACACTGTTATTTCAACTGTAAAGTAAAATTCTTTAATTTAAGAACTATATACTAAATTTTAAATATTAATCTTCTGTAATGATAATCTACTTTTCTATTAATTTTGATTAAATTATAAAAAAATAATGTAAAAGTTTTAGAAATGGGTCTAAAACTTTTATTTTTTCCTTAAAACAAATGGAATTGTTAATAATACAAATAATAATACTAGTAGTGGGTTACCTGTTGGTAACATAACAATATTATTGCTTTGTGGTATAGTATTGTTGTTTGTGGTAGATTTAACAGTAATATTGTTAGATACAGTATAGTTGTTGTATTCTGCTGTTATGATGTATTGTCCAGGTAATAGGTTTATTGGGAATGATGCAATACCTTCATTATTTGTTAATGCTTGGTATATTATATTTCCAATAGTAAAAGTAACAATCTTATTAACAGCAGGATTACCTTGACCATCTAATGCTTTTACAGTGTAAACTGATTCATCATTATAATAAGAGATAATATCTTTATTATCAATGAGTATTGGTTTGATCTGTATTGTATTTTTTATTATTTCAGTAGTTATCGGGTTAATTGCAGTAATAGTGTAATTTCCCGTATTTAAAGTAATAGGTAATCTAGCTACTCCATTATTATCTGTTATTGCTTTGTATGTATTTCCTGAAATTGTGAATATATCTTCTTTATCAATAACTGGTTTTCCTTGACTGTCTAAAATAGCAAGTGTGTAATTAGTACCATTACAGAAGTAGAGAGTAATATCATCACCAAAAATAATAGGTTTAACTATAATACTATTAATAATATTTAAATTACCGTATTTACCATTATAACTAGTAATAACACTGTAATTTTTACTATCGAAATCAATAGGTAAACTTACAGTACCATTCTCATCAGTGACAAATGGATATGTTTGACCATTAATTGAAATATTAACAGTTTCACCAACAATAGGATTACCCTTTAAATCAGTTAAAGTAACATCATAAGTCTCATTACCATTATAATACATCTCAACATCTTCTGCTTCTAAAATAGCACCTATTTCAAATACTAAATTAAATACATTAGATTTATTATGATTAGCATCACCAGCATAATAAGCATCTAAAGTATGAGTACCGGGAGTTAAATTAGTAAGATTTAAGAAAGACATGGCCCACTGATTTAATTCAACTGTACTTAATTACCATCAATTTCAATAAATAATAACACCTGTAGCAGTAGTATCATTAACACGATACAATACATAAGCATTATCTAAAACAGTTTCAATAACGACATCTAAAGTAACATTTGCCTTATAAACAGTTAAATCAGCATGAGCAAGATTAGAGTTGTAAATAGGACTATTATACATTATTAAAATGCTTTTAACACCAGCAGTAGTAGGAGTATAATCTACACTACCAATACCATCAGTTACATTACCATTTATTTCTTCTTCACCTAAAACATAAACAGTAATCTTTCCATCAATAGGATTACAATATTCATCGAAAACATAAACAGTAATATTAGTTGTTTCACCAACAATAGTGTTTAAGTCACTTATAATTATAATTGAAGGAGCATCAGCCTTAAAAGCATTAATAGTTCCAGCAACAACAATATTGGATCCAGTGTTATTAAGATAAACACCAGTTACTTCTTTAACACCAACAAAGTCAACAGTGTAATTTGCTCTAAATACATAATCAACATCATATACAGCACGAACAGTAGTACCATTAACAGTAAAGTCTAATACACCACCAATGATTTGAATAGCACCATACCATACATTAGCATTGACGGTTACATTATCAAAGATTTGAGCATATAAAACACTATCTTCTAAAGTTACAACAGTAACAGTAGCATTTAAAGTACCATAATTACTAATAACTGCATAATCATCAGCAGCAACATCAATTAAAGTTAAAAGATTATTTTTATTAATAGGCTCATTATAAATTACTTCACCACTACCTAAAGTAGAATTATTAACAACTAAATTACCAGTATTGTAAATATCATTAGCCATATTAGCATTATTTTGGATGAAAGTAGAACTGTCAACTAAAACTTGTTCAGAATTATTTACGAATAAAGCTCCACCATAATTAGCCATGTTATTAATAAAAATAACATTAATAGCAGTTAATCCATTATTAGTAAATATAACTCCACCTTTATCACCAATACCATTAGTTAAAGTCATATTATCAAGAGTTAATGAACCACCAGAGTAAACATAGAAGATTCTAGCTTGACCATTAGCATCAACTGTATGATTATTACCAATAATTGAAATATCCCTATCAATTAAGATACCTTCTACAAATGACATATCTGTAATATTATCAAAGACATAATCCTCAGTTAATACAACAGTACCATTAGAGTTTCTAATTAATTCATTTAAATCATAGAAACTGTGACCACTAGTAGCAAATATAGTACCATTTACAACCGTGAAATCTTTAGCATTGTCATAATTAGCAGTTACAGTTTGAGTACCAGTAAAATCAACAGTATAATTAGCTACAAACATATCGTCAACGAAACTACCAACAATAGAGTTACCATTTACAGTGAATATTAAGATTCCACCTTTGACAAGAATACCATCAACAGTAACAGTCGCATTAAGAGGAACGATAGTATTTTCATAAGTAGTAATAGTACTGCCTTCAATAACAATTACAACAACATCAGTGATAACACCATTATTAGTAATAAATGCTATCCTCAGCAACAATAGCAAAAACACTCAAAGTACCATTGTTTACAATAATTTCTCCTATATCTATTATTACAGAATCTTTAACAGTTAAGTTACCTTGATTTAACAATGGTTTAGAAGCATTAGTTAAAGTAAGATTATTAACAGTTAAATCACCATTAGTACCAACATTAAAGATTCTAACTTGACCTTTAGCATCAATAGTTTTACCATTACCATTAATAACGACAGTTTTATCAATTAAAATACCATCAACAAAAGCACCATCAGAATTAGAATCAAAGACGTAATCCTTATTTAAATCAACAACAGATGAATTTACAATAAGTTCATTTAAATCATAGAAACTATTACCAGTAGTAGAAAGAATAGAACTAGTTTTAATATTAGATTTAAGAGCAGTGTAATTAACACCAACAACATTCTTACCAGTAAAGTCTACTGTGTATAAATATTCAAAACGATTAGAAGAACTATTGAAAACGCCCACAAATTTAGTATCATTAACTATAAATTCTAAATTACCACCTTTAACAAGAATATCATCAGTAGTAACATTAGCATAGAGTAAAACTTTAAATCCAATAGTAGTTTTAACAGTTGAATTATCTAAAACAGTTATAACAGCATCATTTAAAGTACCATTATTTGTAATATAATTATTTTTAGCAGATATCCTCAAGAGCCAAAAATCTATTATTAAAGACCATTTCACCATCAAACCTAATTTTAGAAGAATTCATAATTAAGTTTCCATTATTTAATAATGATTTATTTGCATTAGTTAAAGTTACATTATTAATAGTCAAAGAACCATCAACAACAATATTAAATATCCTAGATTGCTCATATCCATCAATAACATGTTTATTTCCATTAATAACAATATTACGATTAATTATAATACCATCAACAAAAGCATCATCAGTATTAGGATCAAAAAGATAATCAACATCTAAATTAATTACATCGTTCGCTAAATGGTTATTTATAGTATCATTTAAATCTGTAAAACTATTTCCAAGAGTAGAAGATATAATACCATTTTCAACATCATAACTAAGAGCCCCATCATAAACAGCAGTAACGACTTGAGTACCAGTGAAATTAATTACATAATCCTTTTCAAAACACATGAAATCATTATCGAAATAAGCAGGAACCATAGTATCATTAATAATAAAGTTTAACTCACCACCTTTAATTAAAATATCCTCAACAGTAACATAAGCCCATAAATAAAACTCTACACTCCTAGTAGAATAAATAGTACTATTATCTAAAACAGTAACAACAACACCCTCAGTAATAACACCATTATTAGTAATAAATAGATTAGAATCAGCAACAACATCAGTAATAGTCGATATACTATTATTAACAATAATTTCTCCTTCATCAGTAATCATTGAATCCTCAATCATCAAATTACCTTCATTCAACAATGCCATAGAAGCATTAGCCAAATTAAGATTATTAATAATTAACTTACCCTCAGTACCAACATTAAAGATTCTGCCAGAATTGTTTGCATTTATAGTAAAACCATCACCATAAATAACGAAAGTTTTATTAATACTTATACCTCAGCATATTCATCTACTTCTCCATCATACATAATATAATCATGTTCTAAAAT
>JAKSUH010000119.1 GCA_024413395.1 archaeon | reverse complement strand
TATTAAGTATAATTAGTTCAGTATTGTTAATCGGTGCACATACATTTATATTCCCAATTATTAGTGAAGGTATTTTAAAAATAAATCAACAAACGAAATGATCCTAATACTTGTTATTATTAACTTAATTGTACCTATTCCTCTTGTAGTTTCTAGAATATTAGATGGACTTGGAAAAAGTATTTACTCATTGATTGGAACTATAATAAAAATTGGATTAGACATGTTCTTTATTGCACTATTAGCAATGACTTCATACCATGGTTGGTCAGTCAGTTTAGGAATATTATGCTCCCAAATAGTTATAACGATCTTTTATTTAATTCTAATAAAAGTAATCTTTAATAAAATGGAAAAAATATAGCCAAAACTTAATTTAAAAATTTTATTTTACATATTTTTAATTATAATATTAAATTAAATAATATCAAAAACATGGATTAAATATAATGTATTTGATGAAAGAGAAATTTTAAAAAATCCTTTAAAAACATGCCAAAATTTAGCAATCCTTTTAATCTTATTTGCAGTTTTTGATGCATTTTATGTACTAATTGATGCAATGTGGGCAAATTTTATTGGTGTAGAAGGAATGATTGCAGTTGGTATTTCTGTTCCTATATTAACATTACTTATTAAATTGGGAACTACATTAGGACAAGGAACTAACTCTTTCATGTCACATTCTTTTGGTAGTTGTAACCCAAAACAAGCAAACTACACTCTTTTACATGGATTAACTATTGGAATAATTGCATCCATAATCATACCTATAATAACAATACCTTTTTTAAAAGAAATATTAGGAATTTTCAGTTATAATGGTGCAATGACCCAAGTTAGTTACTACCTAATCCCATTATTACTGTGTTCATTCATATTTATTCTTAATGGATTATTATCTGAAACAATACAATCAGAAGGAGATTCAAAAAGACCAACAGCATTATTAATTATGGGAAATGTTATTAACCTAATATTAAGCCCGCTTTTAGCTTTTAATTATGAATTAGGTTTATTAGGATTATCTTTAGGAACTGTTATTGGAAATATGATTCCTTTAATACTATTTATTTACATATATTTAAGCCATAAAAACGTAACATCAAAACTTCGTATAAAGAATTCAATTATAATAGGATAATACTTAAAGAAATTTTAAAAGTTACGCTCCCAAACTATATTGACAGATTACTTGCATCAATTTTAATATATGTTGCTATTATATTAACAATGATAAGAGGACCAGAATATATTGCAATATACGCTTTCTTCATACTTATATCAGAATTAGTACAATCCCCATCACGAAGAAGTTGTAAAGGAATATTAACAGTTACAGGACATTTATATGGAGCTAAAAAAATTGAAAAAATTAAAACTATATTTAAATTCGATATACTTTTAGGATTGTTAATGAGTATAATTAGTTCAGTACTTTTACTTACATTCCACGATTATTTATTCACATTCTTAAATACCTCACTTATTGATATAAATAAAGCTCATGACATTTGTTTATGATAATTATTATAAACTTATTAATTCCTATTACATTCGTATCTTCAAAAATATTTGATGGACTGGGAAGAAGTATTTACTCATTACTAGGAAGTTTAATAAAAATCGGATTAACCATAGCATTTATTGCAATATTTGCTTTTATAACAAATTACTATGGCTGGTCAGTTCCTTTCGGAATACTTTTAGGTGAATTAATGATAGTTTTCTACTACTTACTTTTTATACGCCACATATTTAAGAAAATTGAAAAAAATTTAATTTATTAAAAAATAATATAAGAGATAAAATGATAGAAATTCCAAAAATAAACTGTGAAAAAACAACTAAAGATATTGTTAAATTCATAGAAAGAAAAGTTAAAGAAGCCAATAGTAAAGGAGTTGTTGTTGGATTAAGTGGAGGTATTGATTCAACAGTTACTGCATTTTTAGTTACACAAGCTATAGGAAATGAAAATGTATTTGGTGTTATAATGCCTTCTAAAACAACACCAAAAGAAGATACAGCACATGGTGAAGAAATAGCTAAATTACTGAATATTAAATATAAAACAGTTGAAATTGATAGTATTCAGGATGAAATTATTAATTTAACTGATGAAGAAGAAGTGGTATCAAGTATAGGTAATTTAAAAGCTAGAATAAGAATGAGTATCCTTTATTACTTTGCTAATAATAGAAATTATCTTGTTGGAGGAACTGGAAACAAAAGTGAAATCCTAATTGGGTATTTTACTAAATTTGGAGATGGTGCATCTGATTTTGAACCAATTGCTGATTTATATAAAACACAAGTATGGCAATTATCAGAATATTTAAAAATCCCTAGTGAAATAATAGAAAAACCACCACGTGCAGGTTTATGGAATAACCAAACTGATGAAGATGAAATTGGTATGGACTATGAATTATTAGACAAAATATTATATTTATATAATGATAAAAATATAACAGAAGAGAAAATTTCTCAAACTCTTGAGATAAATGTTCAAGAAACTGAAAAAATAATTCAGAAAATTAAAAATAATGAACATAAAAATAAAATTCCTGAAAGCCCAGGAAACTCAAATTAATAGGGTGATTTAGTGACAGAAAATATTGAAAAGAAATGGCAGAAAAAATGGAGCGATGTAAAGCTATTTCAATCTAACCCTGATGAAAGGGAAAAATTATTTATTACAGTAGCTTACCCATATCCTAGTGGAGCAATGCATATAGGACATGGTCGTACTTACACCGTTCCTGATGTATATACAAGATTTAAAAGAATGGAAGGATATAATGTCTTATTCCCAATGGCTTGGCACGTAACTGGTGCACCTGTAATTGGAATTGCTGATAGGATTAAAAGAAAAGACCCATGGACATTAGATTTATATGAAAGAGTTCATCAAGTTCCTAAAGAAACTTTACCAGAATTAGAAAACCCAGAAAATATTGTAAAATATTTTTCAAATGAATATCATGAAAATATGGATCATATGGGTTATACAATTGATTGGAGAAGAGAATTCAGAACTACTGATCCAACCTATCAAAAATTTATAACATGGCAAGCAAATAAACTCAAATCTTTAGGTTTGATTAAACAAGGAGAACATCCAGTTAAATATTGTCCTAACTGTGAAAATCCAGTTGGAGATCACGATTTATTAGAAGGAGAAGGTGTTGATGTAAATGAATTAACATTAGTTAAATTTGAAGTTAATGAAAATTTATACATTGTCCCTGCTACATTCAGACCTGAAACTATTTTTGCTGCAACCAATGTATGGTTAAACCCTGAAGTTCATTATATTGAAGTAAAAGTAAACTCTGGAATTTCAGAAGGTGAACATTGGATTATTTCAAACGATGCTTATTTAAACTTATCAAATCAACACGAATTAGAAATTATTGGTGATGTAGATCCAAAACCATTAATTGGAAAAACAGTTATTAATCCATTAACTAAAGAAACATTACCTATATTCCCAGCTAGTTTCATAGATGGAGAATATGGTTCAGGAACAGTATTTTCAGTACCTGCACACGCTCCAGCTGATTATATTGCTCTTGTTGATTTAAAAAATAATAATGATTTAATTTCAGAATATGATATTGCAGATGAAGTAGCTAAAGCAGAACCAATAAATGTCGTTACTGTAAAAGGTTATGGAGAATTCCCTGCAAAAGAAGTTGTTGAAAGATTAGAAATTAAAAATCAAGAAGATCCTAAAGTTCAAGATGCAACTGATGAATTATACAAAGCAGAACACAGTAAAGGACATATTTCAGAACATATTGAAAAATATGCAGGAAAACGTGTTGCATTTGTAAGAGATGAAATCAAAGAAGATATGATTGAAGCTGGAAAAGCA
>JAKSUH010000118.1 GCA_024413395.1 archaeon | reverse complement strand
TGATGAAAAAATTAATAAGACTGTAAATAAATCAATTAATAAGTTAGTTGATGCTGGTGCTGAACTTGTTGAAGTTAGTTTCGAACATTTAGATATTTGTTTACCTACATATTACTTAATTAACTATGTAGAATTCTTCTCAGCTACTAGAAAATATGATGGAAGAGAATATGGTTCTAGAATTGAAGAAGTATGTGGAGAAGAAGTATTAAGAAGAATTAATATTGGTTCTCATATTTCTCAAAAAGAATTCTCTGGAAAATTTTACAAAAAAGCATTAGTTGCTAGATCACTTATTAGAAAAGACATTAATGCTATGCTTGAAAATGTAGACATGATTGTTGGTCCTACAGTTCCTAAATTACCACATAAAATAGGTGAAGAACTTGAACCAATGGAAATGTATGCTTACGATGTTTTAACTGTAATTGCTAACTTAGCAGGAATTCCAGCTGGATCTATTAAAGCTGGAGAAGTTGATGGAATCCCTGTTGGTTTACAAATGCAAGCTAAACCATTAGATGATTTAAAAATTATTAAAGCGATGAGTGTTTTTGAAAATATTTAATTATCCTTAATTGGATAATTTTTTTATAAAAAATTTTACACTTGAAATGGACCTCTAAATATGGTAAAAATTTCCCTTATAATTCCAATATATAACGAAGAAAAAATATCTTGAAAAGTGTCTAGATAGTGTACTAAATCAAACATTTACTGATTTTGAAATAATTTGTATAAATGACGGTTCAACAGATTCATCACTAAAGATATTAGAAAAATATAAAAGTATGAGTGATAAGTTAAAAGTTATAACTCAAGAAAATCACGGGCTAGGACATGCTAGAAATCGTGGATTAGAAATAGCTAAAGGCGAATATATGTGTTTTCTAGATGGTGATGATTGGTTAGCTAAATAAGCATTTGAAAAATTATACAAAGAAGTTAAAGATAAAAATACTGAAACAACAATGTTTCAGATTATCAAATATAATGATAAAACCAAAAAATTTGATAAAAATGATTGGTTTAACTTAGATAAATTTGATTCATCATTTGAGAACTGTGTTTTTAGCTCTGATAGAACTAAAGACTTTTTATTCCATATATCTATTAGTGCTTGTCAAAAAATCTTTAAAAGAAGCTATTTAGAAAGTATTAATGCAAAATTTCCTGAAGGAATTTTTTTAGAAGACAATGTTTTTGCATATTATGTATGGCTTAAGGCCAGTAGGATTTCAATTGTAAAAAATTATCTTTATTATAGAAGATCTCATGAAAATTCAATCACCTTCAAATGTGATAAAAAATTCTATGATATAATTCCATCTGGAAAAAAACTATTTAAAATCTTCATAGATAACGGCTGGTATGAAATATACAAAAAAGAGTTAATTAATTATACAATAAATGCTTATAGATTAACAATCAACACATTAGACGATGATTTAGTCGAAAAATTTTATGAAAAATCAAAAATTGAATTTGAGAATATATCTAACAGCGAGTATATAGTAGATTTTCTTAAATATATGTCTACATCTAATAAGAAAATTTTGGAAAATATATTAGAATCTGATAACTTAGAAGAATTCAAGAAACTAAATACAAATCCAAAAGGAAGGTTTAAAAGATGAATAAAATTGGACTAGCTTATGTAAAAGGAGCAGTTTCAGGACTTGAAAACTTTGGAAATCTCCCAACAGACTTAATTAAATCAAATGGATTATTAAATGGTAATCCTATTAGTGAAGAATTAGATGCATTAATCCTACCTGGAGGAAGTCTTATAGAATCAGGAGATATTTCTGAGAATTTCAAAAAAGAAATAATTAAAATGGCTAATGATGGAAAACCAATAATTGGGATATGTGCAGGTTTTCAATTATTATCAAATAAATTAGATGTTGGAGATGAATCAAATAACGATGGATTAGGATTAATAAATGTTTACTTCTCTCCATTAACTTTAAGTGAACATTTAAAAGCTAAAGTCTACCCAAACTCATTTTTAACAAAAGGAATTACAGAAGATATTAATGGATATCACACCCATAATTTTGGAAAGGTAGAAGGAGATGGAAAACCATTATTTTACTCAAAAAGCTCAGAAGGATTGATATTTTCAGGTGCTTGTTCTGATGATGGAAATGTTATTGGAACTATGATTCATAATATCTTAGATGAGAATCCGAATATTGTTAAAAATTTACTTGATTATATTGATGTTAAAGATGTTAATCAAATATATGAAGCAAATAAACAATTAAAAATCGATTTAAATAAAGAAATTGGAGTTTCATCAAATATTCCAATAGCTGAACTTGAAAATCCATTTTTAGAATTTAAAAAAGAAGAAGGAAAATCACCAAGATTTTTAATGATTTCTTCAACTGATGCATATGCTAAAGAAGGAAAAAGTTTCTTTACAATTGGCCTAGCTGGAGCATTAAGAAAACAAGGCCTAAACGTGGGTCTTTTAAAAATAGGAAAAGATGTAACAGATTTAATTCCTGCATTATACCTTACAAAAGGAGTTATGGAAAACTATACTTCAATTGATGCTGGTTTTGGTGGTTGGGTAAATATTAATGAAGCAATAGCTAGTTTAAAAGAATCTAATTATGATATTATATTAATTGAAGGAATGGGTTGTGTTTGTAATGATACAATGATGTTTGCTAATCAAGATTTTAAAATCTGTAGTGAAACTAAAATTCCTTTATTGCTTGTAAGTTCCGTAAAAGGAGATTTAGTAACTGGATTATTATATTCTCTTAAATCATTAAATCAAGGAAGTCTAGAATTTTATAATTTTGAGATTGCAGGAGCTTTATTTAATCATATTAAAAATAACGAAATAAAAGCTGAATTAGAAGATGGTTTATCTGATAAAAAAATTAAAAATAGTTTCTTCTTACCAGAAATAGAAGAAGTAACAAAATTAAAGTATGATGTTTACGGAGAAAAATTATTAGAAGTAGTTGGTGAAAATATTAATATTATTGAAATAGCTAACATAACAAAATCAATTTAAGGTGAAAAAATGGCTCTTGATTTATTCCCAGAAAAGGTGTAAAATTAACAAAAAGATAGAGATCATGTTGCTAAAAAAATTAAACAAGGATGGAAATGGAAAGTATTAATTCCTGATTACGTTTTGGTGAAGACGGTAACATATACATTAACTCTGAAGAAAATCGCCGATTTGTTAAAATTATTAAAATTCGAGATGATGGAATTTACATAGAAAAAGCATTGAAAAATAAAACATTAAGAATTGTTTGGGATAAAATAGCTGTAATAAGACCTACAAATAGAATTAAAGATTCATTAGAACTTGTACTTACAGATGGTAAAACTGTAGTCTTTGAAATTTATAATTCCTATAAAAAGCAACAAATTACAAATTTTATTATTTATTATGTCCAAGAAAAAAATCAGAGAATAATGGACATGAAAATATGTATAGTTAATATTTAAAAAAAAGAAAATTAAGATATAAAAAACTTATTCTAAATAAGCTTTAATTATATCGTCACCTTTTAATAATACTAAATTGTTTTCTTTAGCATATTCTTTAACTTTACTTACAGGAGTTGCTCTGTGAGTTTCAGCATCCATCATTTCACAAACAACACATACAGGAGTAACACCAGCCATTTCACACATAGCTAAACCGATTTCGGTGTGGCCTTGTCTATTTTCTACTAAACCTTCTTTACCTCTTAAAAGAGCTACATGGCCAGGAGATCTATATTTTTTACCAAAATCATCAAATTTTTCTTCTTTACATAATTTAGCTAATTTAGAAATAGTCATAGCTCTGTCATGATCTGTAATTCCAGTGAAAGAATCTCTATGATTTACCCAAACTGAAAAAGATGATTTTTCATCATAAGGAATATCATT
>JAKSUH010000117.1 GCA_024413395.1 archaeon | reverse complement strand
AGTATGTTCTGATTATTTAAGAATAATGGATAAAGCTTATAAAAATTATAAAATTGATGTGCCTGATAGACAACTTGCATGTGCTCCATTCGATTCTCAAGAAGCAAAAGATTATTTCCAAGCTATGAATGCAGCTGCAAATTATGCATGGACTAATCGTCAAATGATGACTCATTGGGTAAGAGAAACCTTTGAAGAAGTCTTAAGAAAATCTGCAGAAGAGATGGAAATGGGTGTTGTTTATGATGTTGCACATAATATAGCTAAAAAAGAAACTCATAAATTCAAAAACAGATTTGAAGAATTCATAGTTCATAGAAAAGGAGCAACTCGTGCTTTCGGTCCTAATAGGGTTGAAGTACCAAGAGATTACCGTGAAATTGGTCAACCAGTATTAATTCCTGGAACTATGGGAACCGCTTCCTATGTTTTAAAAGGAACTGAAGTAGCTATGGAAGAAACATTCGGATCTACTGCTCATGGTGCAGGTAGAGTATTAAGTAGAACTCAAGCTAAAAAAGATTATACTTCAGAAGAAATTACCAAATCCTTAGAAGATAAAGGAATTAAAGTAAAAGCTACAACTCCAAATGTATTAGTTGAAGAAGCTCCACAAGCATATAAAAATGTAGATACCGTTGTTCAAATTTCTGATAGTACAGGTATAGCTAAACTAGTTGCAAAAGTAGTTCCAATAGCTGTTACAAAAGGATAAGATAATATGATATGTATTATTGGTGGAACTGGAGTTTATGAAATCGCTGATAAATCAGATTCAAAAAGAGAAGAGGTTATTAAAACAGTATATGGGGATGTTAAAGTATCCTTTTTAACAATTGAGGGTAATGAAGTAGCATTTATCTCACGACATGCTACAGGACATAGTATTCCTCCTCACATGATAAATTTTAAAGCTAATATCCAAGCATTAAAAGATATTGGTGTTACTCAAATCATAGCTACTAATTCTGTAGGCTCTTTAAATTTGGATTTAGGACCTGGCGATTTAGTTTTAGCTGATGATTTCTTAGATTTTACAATTAAAAGAGATAAAACCTTCTATGATGATAAAGTTGTTCATGTAGATGTTACTACTCCTTATTGTCCTCGTTTAAGAGACGAGCTTATGAAATGCGGTTCTTTAAAAAATGGTGCAACACTTGCTTGTACTGAAGGACCTAGGTTTGAAACTCCTGCTGAAATCAAAATGTTTTCAGTTTTAGGAGCAGATCTTGTTGGCATGACTTCCCTTCCTGAAGTTGTTCTTGCAAGAGAAAAAGAAATGTGTTATGCATCAATATGCATTGTTTCTAATTATGCTGCAGGTATTTCTGAGACTAAATTAACAATGGAAGAAGTTTTAGAAATTGTCGAAGCTAAAAAGAAAGATTTAGTTGATATTATTTATACTGCAGTTAAAACATTAGATGATGATTTTGATTGTGATTGTTTACACGCAATAGAAGAATTTAAAGATTAATAGATGTTATTTATGGCAAAAGTAATTTTATTAAGCGGTTCTCCACGTAAAAAAAGTAATACAGTAGATGTTTTAAAAGTTTGTGCTGAAGCTATTGAAGCTGAAGGTGTAGAAACAGAAATCGTAACTTTAAGAGGTATGAAAATTCAATCATGTATTGCATGTGGAAAATGTGCTGAAAAAGGTAACTGTATATTAAATGATGGTTTAGATGAAATCATTGAGAAAATAAGAGATGCACAAGGTTTTATTCCAGCTGCACCAGTATATTTCGGTACAGCTAGAGCAGATATTATGGCCGCACTTCAAAGAATTGGAAAAGTATCTCGTGGAACTGATAGATTCTTAGATTACATGATTGGTGGTCCAATTGCTGTTGCAAGACGTGGTGGACAAACTTTAACTTTACAAGAAATGACTATGTTTTTCCCAATTAATAATATGGTAATTGTTGGAAGTAATTACTGGAACATGGTATTTGCAGGGGCTGAAGGAACTGCATTAGATGATGTTGAAAGTATTGAAACCATTAAATTATTTGGTAAAAATGTAGCTAAATTCATTAACAAGGATTATTAAAATGAAAATAGCAATTTTATCAACTGATGGTGTAAATGTTGATTTACATCTTGGTAAAGGTGAATCTGCTTATATTTACTTATCTGAAAATGATTTTGAGCTTATTGATTATAAATTTATTTCTATAAATAAAGAAGAAAAACATCAATCTGCTAAAGTTATAAATGCTTTAAATGATTGTGATGTTATCATAGCTCAAGATTTTGGTTTTAAAGCTAAGATTAAAGCAGAAGAGAACAATATTATTTTATATAGGGCTGATGGTCCAATTAATGAGGCTTATAAAGACTTCATGAATTAGTATGAAGTCATGAAAGATTAATTCATGGGGTATCATGGCTGAAAGGGCACAATGGGACAGTAATTTGTCTTTTCTATTGGCAATGATTGGTTCGGCTGTAGGTTTAGGTAATATTTGGAGGTTTCCATATATTTTCTATACTTCTGGTCAAGGATCTTTCTTAATCCCTTATATTATTGCAATTATAGTTTTAGGTTTGCCTTTTTTATTTTTAGAATATTCTGTTGGTGTTAAATATAAAGACACATTAGTTAATATTTTGGATAGTATAAATGGTAAGTTTAAAATTTTTGCTTATGCTATAATGCTGGTTGCATTTGCTATAACTTGTTATTATGTTTGTATTGTAGGTTGGGATTTAATTTATGTACTTTTAAGTTTTACTAAGGCTTGGGGTCTAATCCAGATGCCTTTTTCTCATCTACTATTATGCATGAATCTGCATATCAAAATGGTATTTTTGAATTTGTTCCTATTGTTGTAGTTTCTGTTGTTATTATTTGGGCTATTCTTTGGTTAATCGTTCGTAAAGGAATAAATGCTGGAATTGGTAAATTTTCTAAATTTGCAGTTCCTTTATTATTTGTTTTAATAGTTCTCATTGTCCTTTTCTCTGTAACATTACCTGGTGCTTCAGTAGGTCTTGTTAAATTTTTACAACCGGATTGGTCGATGTTAACTCATCCAGATATTTGGCTTGCTGCTTTTGGTCAAATAATATTTTCATTATCTCTTGGTATGGGGATTATTTTGACTTATGCTAGTTATTTACCTGATAATACTAATTTAACTAAAAATGCAGTTACTGTTATTGCTGCAAATTGTGGTTTTGAAGTTTTCAATGCAATTGGTGTGTTTGGAATTTTAGGATTTATGACTACACAAACAGGTATTCCTTTTAATAATTTAATCACTGAAGTGTTGGTTTAGCTTTTGTTGCATATCCTAATGTTTTTAATGTAATGGGACCTTTAGCTTATATTTTAGGACCTATATTCTTTATATGTCTTTTCATTGCAGGTTTAACTTCTCTAATTTCTCTTTTAAAATCATTAATAGCACCTTTTATTGATTTATTCAATGTTTCAAGGAAAAAGGTTTTAAATGCAGTTGTTATTTTAGGTCTTCTTATTTCCCTTGTTTTGCAACAAGTTATGCTGATGTATCTATTACAACAGTTGATAATATTGCAAATAATATCGCTTTAATAATTTTAATTGCTATTGAATGTATAATATTCTGTCACAAAACTGATATAGATGCTCTTGTTGAAGTTTTAAATAAGAATACTTTAATTAAAATTGAACCGAGTGGAAAATTACTGTTAAATATGCTTTACCAATTATTTTAATAGTTTTTTGGGTTGATGGTATATTTAATATGCTACATTAAATCATTGGCTTGCAATAACTCTTACTACAATTGCTTTGGTAGTTTTCTTAATGATTCCATTTTTAAAGTCAAATATTCATAAATCGTCATAAATGAGTTTCATTGGTAAATATTAGTCAATTAAAAATTGCTATAACATTATAGGTTTGTTTTTATTAAAAAATTGTTAAAGAAGGAATTTATAATCTAGATATTAGAAATCCTTCTTTTTTAAATTATGCTAATACGAAAATAATGTTCCTTAAATTAGGTAAAACTTTCACAAACTTTTGTATTGTTAAAATTATTCTCTAAATTAATGATTTTAATAAATTCAAAAATTGAGATTATA
>JAKSUH010000116.1 GCA_024413395.1 archaeon | reverse complement strand
TGAAAAAAATGGAAAGACAAATGAAAAAAATGGGAATGGATATGAAAGAACTTAAAAATGTTAAAGAAGTTGTTATCCGTTTAGAAGATAAAGAATTAGTCATTCCTAATGCTGATGTAAGTGTAATGAATGTAATGGGTCAAGAAACTTATCAAGTTACTGGAAAAGCTGTTGAAGTAGAAATTGAAACTGAATTAGTTATTCCTGAAGAAGATATTGAAATGGTAGCTAACCAAGCTAATGTATCTGCTGAAGAAGCTGAAGAAGCATTAACTGAATGTGGTGGAGATTTAGCTGAAGCTATTATGAAATTAACTAAATAGATTTAAATGACTGTAATTGTCCATATTTCTGATTTACACATATCTAAATCAGATTTTAATAAAGATGCATTTTTCGATGCTGTTCGTGAAATCAATACTCTTGCTCCTGATATGATTATATTAACTGGAGATTTAACACAAAATGGTTTTCACGATGAATTTATCGAAGCATCTAACTATTTAAAAGAATTTGATCCTCTTTGTTTATTATTCCAGGAAATAGGGATTCTCGTAACTTAGGATATGAATCTTTTGAAGAAATTATTAGTGAAAGAAGTTGGAAACTTTCTATTGGTGAACATTTTTCTGTAATTGGATTAGATAGTAGTTCTCCAGATATTGATGAAGGAAATATTGGAAGACCTCAACAAGAATGGTTAGATTATCAATTAGATTACTGTGTAATTAACTCTAAATTCTCTGTTGTTGCTTTACATCACCATATTATTCCAATTCCAAGAACTGGTAGAGAAAGGAATATTTTAACTGATGCAGGACATTCTTCAAACTTTAACTATGCATGAGGTGGATATGGTAATATCTGGCCATAAACATGTTCCTAATTGCTGGAAAATAAATAATACATTATTTATTAATGCAGGATCTCTTTGTTCAAATATGTTACGAGGTAAAGATCTAAATTCTTACAATGTGTATAATATTACAGAGAGTTCTATTGAAATATATTTAAATAAAATTGGTAAAGACCGTGTTTTATTAGGAAATTATGAAAGAAATCTTCTTTAATTTGATTTCCACTTTTTTTTATTTATTCAATTAATTTAAATACTATGTTTAAGAGATATATAATATTGATTTAAGATATTTGGTGATATTATGAAAGTAGTTATTGATGCTTCTAATGTGGCTTTTTATAGTAAAGATAATGATGGTAAAGCTAAATTTTCGAATATCATGGCTGCTGTTAAAGCCTTAGAAGAAAGTGAAGATGAATTTGTTATCATAGCAGATGCATCTCTTCGTCATGAAATCGATGATAAAGAAAGTTTTCTTAAATTACTTGAAAATGATAATGTTGAAGAAGTTCCTCCTGGAAATGATGCAGATTATTTTATAATTGAATTAGCTAATAATGTTAATGCTAAAATATTATCTAATGATAAATATAGGGATTATGCTGCTGAATTTAGAAATATTAACAGTATGAGAATTCCTTTTTCATTTGAAGGTAATAGATTAAGGTTAGGAAATCCTAAAAAACCTAAGAAAAACAAAAAAATTCTTCAAAACATTTCAGATGAAATTATTAAAGCACTTAATTTCAGAAGATGGGAAGTTTATGAAGGTAAAGAAGGAATCGAACTTTCACCATTAAATATCGCTAAACAATCAATCATTCGTATAGATAACAGTAATAATGTTACTAATAAATTAGAAGGAATTTTTTCAAAAATGCCAATGTTTAATAAAATTGTAGACATGGTTAATGATATAGAAATTGCTGCACCTTATGTTATTTTTGTTTTAGTACATCCTAAAGATTATAAGAGTGCTGTAAAAAATGCAGGTAATATTTCAGTTACTGTTGCAGATAGATTACATTTAGAGAAAAAACCTTTAATAGCTGTTCGTAACGATTTATTTATGAAACCTGGAAACTTTGTACTAAATATTATGTTAGCAGATGAAGTTACTGACAATGCCCCATATAATGTGGTTATTAAAGTAAATCCTGCTGATGAAGTTTTCATTAAGAAAAATTCAAGAAATATAGCTAGTACTATTGCAGGTAGATTAGGCTCTTGGAAATTCCCTTTTGTTTCTGTAAAACCTGATATGCTTATTGCTAAACCAGGTCAATTTGAAGTTTTTTTAGAGAAAGGAGGAACTGAGTATGGCTAACATCTTGTCACGTTATTTATTAAGATTATATACAAATCTTGAAGTAGTTAGTATTGGAACTAAGTTTAATCCAACTAATACAATGGAAACTGAATATGTGGAGTTATTTAATTATACTCAAACTATTCTATTTGAATTAGAAAAAGCTAATATTAGTTCTGAAACTATTTTAACTAACTTAATACGTGATTTAGGTGAAAATAATATCCCAAAGAATTATAATTTTTATGAATTAAAAGCTGCTGAAAATAGAATTGAAGAATATGCTCTTGTAAGTAATATTATCATGGGTTCTGACCGTTATTTTTATCTTACAATCCCAGAACCTTCTAAAATAATAAATGTATTTGTAGATATCATTCAAAAAGCTTACGGGGAAATTATTGAAAAAAGTTCAACTGAGATTGTAGCTAAATTCCCAAGTAAAAATGATGCAATTAGAATTGCTATTCAATTAATAGGTATTGGTCTTAAAAATGGTATTCCTGTTACTTCTGCTGTTGGTATGACTGGTGCAGCTGCTATTGAAAGATCTATTGGTTATATAAATGATGTAGGTTCATTCCCTGGTGTAGCATTTACAAAATTAGGTGGAGAATATGCTTTAGTATTTGATTCACCGTTTACTTTGAAGAAAGGATCTTCAGAAGAATTTTATAATTATTTATTCATTGATTTAATTGGTTCAACTAAATTTATTGACAAACATGGTAGAACTAAATTAGTTGATTTAATGACTGGAATTAAAAATTTCATAGAAACTGAATGTGATGGTGAAATCGAAGGATATAGGGAAGGTGGAGATGACTTTATTGCTAGATTCCCTTCAAAAGATTTAGCTATTCGTGCAGGACTTGATGCAGCATGGTTTGGTTTAAACAATGGTGTTAAAATAAGAGCAGGTGTTGGTAAAACTAGACGTGAAGCTGGTGAACGAGCTCAACTTGTTGATAATATTAAAACTCCTTCTCCTTTATCATTAGTAGTATTTGATATAGCTAATGGTTTATATGCATATAATGTACCTTCAGATTTTATAAAAACAGTTTTAAATACATTCATGCATAAAAAATCAACATTAGTTGCTGTATTTTTATTCATATTTGTGTTTGCTTACATAGTATCTATATTTGGTTTTGGAAATTTTGCATGGTTTGGTATTGTAATTGCGATTATTTGGGCTTTACTTTCCTAATTTTTTCTCTTTTTTAAATAACTTTATTAATAATTAAAAGATAAATAATATAAAAAGATATTTTATATAATTTAGGTAGTATTATGCGAAAAAAGAATAATGATGGTAAAATTGTAGTAATATTAATAATTGCACTAATTGCATTTGCTGTTGGTGCTGCAGTTGGTATTAATGTTAGTATACACGGATTAGATACTGCTGATATGAATGCAACCCATGAAGTTAATGTTACTCATCAAATGACTCATCCTACTACTTCAGATTCTTCTGGTGGTTTTGTTCAACAAAATGTTTCACAAGAAGAAGTTAATTATGAGTATCAATCTCAGATGAATGAATATTCTGGATAAAATATTTTTTTAGTTATTTTTAGGTGATTTCATGAAAGATTATATTAGATATATTGACGGAGGTTTATGTGCTATTAGTGATATTGAAGCATCAGGTGCTCGTAAAGGTAAATATGGTGTTTCTGTAATTCTTACTAAAGGAAGTACTGCTTCAGGTGTTTTTACTTCTAATAAAGTTGTAGCAGCATCAGTCAAATATACACAAAAAGTTTTAGAAAATGGTATAATCTCTGCTGTTGTAGCAAATAGTGGTAATGCTAACTGTTTTACAGGCGAACAAGGAATTAAAGACTGTGAATCTTTAGTAGAATTAGTTTCTGAAAAATTAGATATTGATAAAAATGAAATTGCTATTGCTTCAACTGGTGTTATAGGTAG
>JAKSUH010000115.1 GCA_024413395.1 archaeon | reverse complement strand
GTTGCTGATTTTTTCTGTGGTTCTGGTACTACTGGTGCTGTTGCTGAGAAGTTGGGTAGAAAGTGGATTATGTCTGATCTTGGTAAACCTGCCTGCATGATTACTCGTAAAAGATTGATTGATCAAGATGCTAAACCGTTTTTATATCAATCTATTGGGGATTATCAAAAAGAACAATACGAACAATCTGAATTTAAAACTATTAAGAGTTTATCCCATGTAGTAATGCATTTATACGGAGCAATACCATTAGTAAATAATAATTCTTATACTAATTTAGGTCATATTAAAAATTCAAAAACATTAGTCTATGTTGATTCTCCATCTAAAATGACTGGATATAATACTTTAACAAAAGCTCAAAAATTAAGAAATACTTATCGTGGAGGTTGGAACAAGGTAATTGTTTTAGGTTGGAATTTTGTTCAAGATATTGGTCAAATAATTAAAGATTTAGATGATGATAAATTAGAAGTTTTGGTTATTCCTCCAGATTTATTAGAAAGATTAAAAACTAAATCTAATGCACATAAATTAATTCAAAATGGAGGATTAAGATTTTCATCATTACAATATCTCAAAATTAAACCTCCAATTATAGAACCATATAATAAAGAATATGAAATCTTAAATGTTGAATTGGATAATTATGTTTTATTGTCTCCTGATGCATTACCTTTAGATGACAAAAATAAAAAGAAACTTCAAGTATTTATTAGTAAAGACCCATTAGCTTTGATTGAATATTGGAGTATTGACCCAGATTATGATGGTAAAGTATTTAGAAGTAAATGGCAAGATTATAGGGAAAATATCGCTAATAATGATCCTTATAGAGTTGTTAAAAAAGCTAAACTAAATGTTCCTAAAATCGACCATCCAAGAACTATTTGTGTAAAAGCTGTTGATGTATTTGGATTTGAAAGTGCCGTTACTAAAAAATTATAAATGGTGTTCTAAAAATGGCTAAAAAATATAAAGGAACTGGAAATAATCCTTTAAGAATGGCAAATAGTATAAGTGAAGAGGTTAATAATGCTTGGGAAGATGGAAGTTTTTATGAAAAAGTTTCACCTATTACTCAAGATTTATTAAGATTTTGGTTTTCAGATTCATTTAGAAATATTCGTAGATTAAATTTTCATGAAGGTCAAAAACAAGCCATATTAAATATTATATACGCACATGAAGTCCTAAAAGTTAAAAATGTTAAGGATTTATATCTTAATACCTATCCTGAATTACTTCAAGATATGGATATATCTAGTTTAGAAAAAAGTAAATATCAACACCCTATGTATGCAGTTAAAATGGCAACTGGTACAGGTAAAACATGGGTATTAAATGCTCTACTTATTTGGCAATATTTAAATGCTAAAGAAGGTTATGAAGGCTTTAGTAAAAATTTTTTAATTGTAGCTCCAGGTTTAATAGTATATAATAGATTACTTGATGCATTTTTAGGCAAGGAAAATGAAGAGGGTAAAAGAGTATTTGAAACTTCTGATTTTATAAAAGCCGAAGAACTATTTTTACCTGAAGCTTATAAAGATAAAATAATTAGATTTTTACAGTCTTCTCTTGCTAAAAAAGATGAAATTGTTAGTAAAGTTACAGGAGATGGATTAATTGCCATTACTAATTGGCATACTTTAACTACTGATGAAGAAAATATTAATGATCGAATTGATCCATTAGAAGAACCCCATAAGATATTAGAAGAGATATTACCTATTTCTCCTGGTAAAACTGCAGGTAATTCTCTTGAAGCATTAGATAATAAGTTTTTAAGAGGAGGTATTGTTGAATATTTAGCTAGTCTTGAAGATTTAGTTGTATTTAATGATGAAGCTCACCATATTCATGAAATAAAGAAAGGTGGTGAAGTATTTGAAGTTGAATGGCAAAAGAGTCTTAATGAAATAGCTAAGATTAAGGGAGATAATTTTATTCAGATTGATTTTTCTGCAACACCTTATAATTCTACTTCTGGTAAAAACAAAGTTAAACATTATTTTCCTCATGTTATTGTAGATTATGAATTAAAAACTGCAATCCATAAAGGTCAAGTGAAGATGATTGCAATTGATAGAAGAAGTGATTTTACTTCTGTTGATTTAGATTATAAAGCTGAAAGAGATGGAAATAAGGTTATTGGTTTATCAAAAGGACAAAAACTGATGCTTAAAGCAGGTCTTACTAAATTAGATATTCTTGATGATGAGTTTTCCAAATTTGGTGAAAATAAACATCCTAAAATGTTAGTAATGTGTGAAGATACAAAAGTAGCTCCTTTTGTTAGAGAATTTCTTTTAAATGAAGGTTTAGATACTGATGATGTTATGGAAATCCATTCTAATAGGAAAGGTGAGATTAGTGAAAGTGAGTGGGATGAAATTAAACAAAGATTATTTAGTGTAGATCGTTATGATAAACCTAAGGTAATTGTTTCTGTTTTGATGTTGAGAGAGGGTTTTGATGTAAATAATATTTGTGTTATTGTTCCTCTTAGGTCTAGTGAATCTCCAATTTTACTTGAACAGACTATTGGTAGAGGTTTAAGATTAATGTGGAGAGAAAATGAATATGTTGATATTAAAGCAGAAAATCGTAAAAGAGTTTTAGAAGAAAAACGTGCTCCTCTAAATTATCTTGATTTATTAAGTATTATTGAACATCCTAATTTCTCCAAGTTTTATGATGATTTCATTAAAGATGGTTATGTAGCTGAAATTAGAGATGACCCAACATCTACTAGAATTTTAGGTGATATGATTACAGTTAATCTTAAAGAATATTATGAAGATTATGATATGTATTGGCCTAAAATAATTAAAGAGAGTGAGGAAATTCTTAATAGACATAAAATCCCATTAGATATGCTTGAACCATTTGAAGTTCCTTTAGAAATTTTACAAAAGATTAAAGGAGGATCTGGCGAAACATTTGAATCTCAGGAATTAACTGTTAGAACCAGATTTGGTAGATATAAAATTACTACTGAATTATTTAATGCTGAAAGTTATAATGAATTTTTATTTAGAATTGTGAGATTAATTACTACTCCATTACAATCTGTTAAAAAGAGAGGATATAAAGCATTTCCATTGTTACAAGTTAATAATGATGAGTTAGTAAGTTTAATTGATGAGTATATTCATACTGCTTTATTTGGTTGTGATTTTAATCCTATGGTTGATGATAATTGGAGAATATTGCTCATGTCTGATAGTGCTATTGTAACTCATATTGTAAAACAAATTACTCGTATTATTTATAAAATGCAGACTGATGTTGATGTTACAGAAGCAGAAGTTATTAAATGTTATTTCTCTGAAGTTGTTAAATTAAGGATGAGAGAAAATTATTCGATTGAAGTTTCTAAGTCTATTTATGAAAGATTACCTTATCCTACAAATAAAGGTGGTTTTGAGAAACGATTTATGGAGGCAGTAGATAGGGATAGTAGAGTAGATGCTTTTATTAAAATTAATGAGTATTATCATACTTTTGCAGTGGTGCATTATATTAGGGAAGATGGTCTTTTAGCTCGTTATTATCCTGATTTTGTTGTTAAAATTGGCAATGATGTTTATGTTGTTGAAACAAAAGCTGATAAAGATCTTAAAACAGATAATGTTCAATCAAAGAGAGTGGCTATATTAGATGAGCTTGAGAATATTAATAAGCTTAAAGGTCATGATAGGATGGATTCTAAATGGAATTATGTTCTTTTAGGTGAAAAAACTTTTGACTCTTGGTATGAACATGGAGCTTCTATAAAAGAAATCTTAGATTATACAATCATGACAGAAGCAAAAGTAAAAGGTACTTTAGATGATTATTTATAACATTCTATATAAGCTTAATTTAATCATCTATAAATTTAAGTATTTTAGGTAAATTTCCAGTGAATATAATATTAAATCATGTTTTCAGAATCAAAAAAAGTATTATTATAATTATTATAATGTTCCTAAAAATCCTCAAACCTTACTGGTTTTTATGGAGGAATATTATTATAATAAAAAAAATTAAGAAGGTGAATAATTTTATGAAATGGCGATATAAAGCAGTAATGTTTTTAACATTGCTAATATTCTGTGTGGGTTCTGTTTGT
>JAKSUH010000114.1 GCA_024413395.1 archaeon | reverse complement strand
GTTAAATATTAACCTTGCATTTTATCTAATCTTTTTACGAAATAATCTTCTTTTCTAGGTTTTTCTTTAGATAGAACTTCAATAGCTCTATTTAAAACCCTAATTTCATTATCATAATCATTATTTTTTCTATAAAGAACACATAAACGTTTGTAAGGAGCATCTTTAGCTTGTCCTTCAGTTACAAATTTTTCATATTCTTTAATAGCTTTTTTAAGATTTGATTTTTCAAGTTCTTTAATTTGAGACATGGGTAAAGTTTTTGAGACAGTTTTATCTGATGCTTTTGCTTTCATATTTTTTTCAGCTTTTTTAAGAGTCTTATTACATGATTTTTTAAAGTCTTTATCTTTCTCATTACGTCTTGCTTTTTTAATAATAGCAATTGACTCTTCTGATGCTAAATCACCTAATGCATAAATACTAGCTAAACGAACACCCCAATCTTCATCTTCGAGACCCTTAGAAATAGTTTCAATCTCATCATGTGCTTGTAATTCACCTAAAGATCTTATAGCTACTTTACGAGTTCCAAAATCTTCATCACTAGCTGCTTCTACAAAACAAGGAATAGCTTTCACACTACCTGTTTCTTTTAAAGCAAAAGTTAAGAAACGTTTTTCACTGCCTTCAGCATTGTTAAATTTATCAATTAAATGAGCTACAGTTACTTGTCCCATACCACCAAGAATTTCAGCTGCTTTAAATCTTACTTGTGAATTATCATCAGTAACTGCTTCAATTAAAGGATCTATAGCTGTTTCATCAGTTGTTCCTACTAAACTGTTTACAGCTTCTTTTCTAATTTCAACATCATCATTTTTCAGTTCATTTATTGCTTGTTCGAAAGATAAATTTGACATACTATTTAATTTATTAAAAACTATATATTAATCTTTAGAGTTAGGTAGAAAAAATGATAGAAGAACAGGATAAAAGTTACACAAAAAAGGAAATTTATAAAACTCTCCATCCTTGGGTTAGACAATGGTTTAATGCGAAATTTGATGATTTCACACCTGCTCAAAAGAAATCTATTGTTGAAATCCATAAAAAATAATATTCTAGTTTCTTCACCTACAGGTTCTGGAAAAACATTGACTGCTTTCTTATCAATTATTTCAGAACTAACAGAATTATCTCAAAAGAATGAACTTGAAGATAGTGTTTATTGTATCTATATTTCACCATTAAAAGCTTTAGATAACGATATTGAGAAAAATCTTGATGAACCCTTAAAAGAAATTGAAAAAATAGCTGGAAAAGATCTAGGTATTCGTAAAGCTGTAAGAACAGGAGATACAACCCAATATCAAAGAACTAAAATGCTTAAAACACCACCTCATATTTTAATTACAACTCCTGAGACATTATCTATTTTATTAGTTGCTCCGAAATTTAGAGAAAAATTAGCTACTGTTAAATATGTTATTATTGATGAAATACATGCATTAGCAGATAATAAGCGAGGAGTACATTTAAGCTTATCTTTAGAAAGATTACAACATTTAATTGGAAATTTCACAAGAATAGGATTATCGGCTACAGTAAGTCCTATTGAGGAAGTAGCTAAATTTTTAGTTGGTTATGAATATGGTGTAGTGAGAAATTGTTTAATAGCCACTACAGATTATAAAAAGAATTAGATATGGAAGTAATTTGTCCTGTTAGTGATATTGTACTTGCAGACAGTGAAGACACACGTTTAGCTACATATGATATCTTAGATGATTTAATTCAACAACATAAAACTACCCTTGTATTTACCAATACTAGAAGTGGAACTGAAAGATATGTTTATAATCTTAAAAAAATGTATCCTCACCATTATAATAAAGAGAATATAATGGCTCACCATTCTTCTTTATCAAAAGAAGTTCGATTAGACACTGAAAACAAATTAAAAGAAGGTAAATTAAAAGTTGTTATTTCATCTACATCATTAGAATTAGGAATTGATATTGGTTATGTTGATTTAGTAGTATTAATAAATTCACCTAAATCTGTTTCAAGAGCCCTTCAAAGAATAGGAAGAAGTGGACATCGTCTAAATCAAAAATCTAAAGGAAAAATAATTGTTACAGATAGAGATGATTTAGTAGAATGTTCTATTCTTTTAAAAGATGCAATGGAAGGAAAAATAGATAAAATAACAATTCCACAAAACTGTTTAGATGTATTAGCCCAACATATTTATGGAATGGGTATTGAAAATCCATGGGATATTGATTATGCATATGATGTTATATGTAAAAGTTATTGTTACAAAAATCTTTCAAGAGATGAATATGAAGACGTATTAAGTTATTTAGCTGGAGAATGGGATGAATTAGAAGAAAGATATGTTTATGCTAAAATATGGATTGATTATGAAAAAAATACCTTTGGAAAAAGAGGAAAACTAGCTAGAATGTTATATTCAACAAATATTGGAACAATCCCAGATAGTGCAGGAGTTCTTG
Organism: archaeon; assembly: GCA_024413395.1. Classification (GTDB taxonomy): domain Archaea; phylum Methanobacteriota; class Methanobacteria; order Methanobacteriales; family Methanobacteriaceae; genus Methanocatella. The sequence continues at coordinate 1,734 of JAKSUH010000114.1, read as the reverse complement.
TTAAATATAAAGATGAAGTAGTAGGTAGAATTGAACCTGCTTTTATGGAACGTCTTAAAAAAAGGAGATACTTTTATTTTAGGAGGTAGAACATATCGTTTTAATTATGGAAAAGGAATGACCATAAATGTTACTCCTTCAGTTGGACCGCCAACAATTCCATCATGGTTCTCACAGCAATTGCCATTGTCCTTTGATTTAGCAATGGACATTCAAAGATTCAGAGCTTTAATTGACTCTAAGTTTCAGTTTAAAAGACCTAAAGAGGAAATCCTAGAATATATCAATGACTATCTATATGTGGATGACTTTGCAGCCAATTCTATCTATGAATATTTTGTTGAACAATATAAATATGCACAAATCCCTTCAAATAAAAAATTATTAATTGAGTATTATACTGGTTTTGGAGGTCGAAAATTCGTTGTATTCCATACCTTATTTGGTAGAAAAGTTAATGATGCATTATCCCGTGCTGTAGCATATATCGTTGCTAAACAATATAATATGAATGTTACCGTTTCAATTTCAGATAATGGATTTTATTTAAGTGCAGATGGTAAAATTGGTGGACTTGAAGCATTTAAACAATTAACACCTGAAAATTTCAAATTCATATTATTACAAGCATTAGATAAAACAGAAACATTAGCTAGTAGATTTAGACACTGTGCTGGAAGATCCCTTATGACATTAAGAAGATATAAAGGAGAATCTAAATCAGTTGGTCGTCAGCAAGTTCGTGGAAAAATATTATTAAAATATGTTCAAGAAATGGATGATACATTTCCAATTTTACAAGAAGCAAGAGAAGCATTAGAAGATTATACGGATATTGATAATGCTTTAAAAGTAATTGAAAATGTATACAATGAATCAATGACAATTAAAACAATTAACACAGTAATTCCATCACCATTTGCATTTAACTTAATATCACAGAGATATTTAGTGTTCTTAACCAAAATGATAAAGCAGAGTTTACTAAAAGAATGCATAAAGCAATATTAGATAAAATTAAATCAAAATTAGATGAGGAATATTATTAAATAATAAACATTATAAGATAATATTAAAGGGTGAAAAAAATGGAAATTTTAATAGCTTACTATTCAAGAACTAATGTTACAAAAAGTATTGCAGAAGCATTACAAAAGAAATTAAATTGTGACATAGAAGAAATTGATGATTTAGGAAAGCACTCTGGAAAAATTGGATGGGTAAAAGGTGGTTACCAAGCATCTAGAGTAAAAGAGTGTGAAATCAGAACTGTTAAAAAAATCCTGCGGATTATGGTTTAGTGATAATTGGAACTCCAGTTTGGGCTTCAAAATTATCTAGCCCTATGTATGCTTATATACAACAATTTAAAAATGATTTTAAAGATGTTGCTTGTTTTACTACATGTATAAGTAAAGGAGAAGAAGGAACTTATAACCAACTTAAAGAGTTAACAGGAAAATAGTTAAAAGCAACATTATCATTAAATAAAGAAACAATTAAGAATCCAGATTCTAAAATTAACGAATTTATTGAAAAGGTGAAATAATGGCTAAAAAATTACCAATATTTATAGGTTTTTTACTTGCTGTAATTGTAAAAACATATTTTGCACAGTATGAATTTATAGGATTATTAATAGTCGGATTTATTGTCGGACTTATGGCAAAAGATGGAGCTTTAGGTGGAATGTGGCATGCTGCATTAGCTGGTGCTCTAGGAACAATAGTATGT
>JAKSUH010000113.1 GCA_024413395.1 archaeon | reverse complement strand
ATTTATGCAACAAAAATTATTAATTCTCCAATGCCTGTAATGAGAATGTTTGGTGTTTTAGAGCATGTAGCTTTCTATGGATTAAATATGTTAGTATTCTTTGGTTTTCTTGTATTTGGAGCTAATTTAATAGGATGGTTCATTTTAGGTTCTGTAACTATTATTAGAATGGATGCTCCATTGATTATAGGTCTTCTATCTGCATTCGGATTTTTCCCAGGAGTTGTTTTTACATTAGTTAGGGATGAAGAAGATATTATTACTATTTTACTTGATATTATTAGTTCTGGTTATACTGTTTCCATTTAATTCCGTTATTCTTTATTACTTGTTTCCAAATGTTAACAAGAAAAGAAAGAACTTGGGCAAAAACAATACTGGAGATGAAGAGGAAGAAGGAGAAGAAGATGAAGAAGGTGTTTTAATTGAATCTTAGAGAAAAAATTGGTTATATTATTATTCTTCTAGTAGTCTTTACGTTTGTGATTAATTTAGGTGCTATTAATTCTTTTTTAAGTTTTCAAACTGATAAGACTATTCAAATAGGTGATTCAACTTTTGTTGTTCCTGATGGTTGGAATACTACAAAGGAATATAATATAACTTCTAGAAATGGTGTAGGTATGTATAATGAGTATATTATCTTAGATGTTTGCGATGATTGGCCTGAAGATCATATGGGTCCTCTTTCGAAAGCCAAACTATCTGCCATGGAAGATGGTAATTATAAAACTCTTAGAAGTGAAGTTATTAAGTTAGGTGGAAAAAATGTTACAAGAGAATACTTTACTAATCCATCTCTAGATACAAATACTTCATGGCAGCATGTAGGTGTAGTATACATGTTTACAAAACAAGATAGAAACTACACTATTGAGGCATATCATTTCACATCTGCTGATTATAATAACTCAACTTATCTTAAAGAAATTGATGATTGTGTTGAAGATATGATGGCAAACATGCAATATAACAAGTATAATTGGTATATTTCATCATTCGACAGTTTAATTAATCATCAACCAATTGTGTGGGAGTTATAAATCCCATTCAACTCTTTTTTTATTTTTTAAAACTTTATATCTAAAAGATTATTAACTTTAAAATAATAATTTTAAATATAAAAGGTGAATATTATGGAATTCCCAATTACTAGAATGAGAAGATATAGAAAAAACTCTAAAATTAGAGATATTGTACGTGAAACTAAATTACATAAAGAAGATTTAATTTATCCTATTTTTGTAAAAGAAGATTTAGAAGATGGTCAAAAAGAAGCTATATCTACAATGCTTGGTGAATACAGGTTTTCATTAAATGATTGTGTAGAGTATGCAAAAGAACTTGAAGCTAAAGGTTTAAAATCAATTATTGTTTTTGGTATTCCTTCAGCTGATAAAAAAGATGAAATAGGTTCTCCAGCATTTGCTTCAACTGGAATTGTTCAACGTACAGTTCGTAAACTTAAAGCAGAAACTAATTTAGTAGTAATTACGGATGTTTGTTTATGTCAATACATTTCCCATGGGCACTGTGGTCTTTTAGCTGAAAATAAAGACTCTGATTTTGGTGTTGAAATTCTTAATGATGAATCCTTAGTATATCTTGCAAAAACTGCTTTATCTCATGCACAAGCAGGTGCAGATATTGTAGCTCCTTCTGATATGATGGATGGAAGAATTCAAGCACTAAGGGATTTATTAGATGAAAATGGTTTCTATAATACTATGATTATGTCTTATTCTGTAAAATTTGCTTCAAATTTCTATGCACCATTTAGAGAAGCAGCATGTTCTGCTCCATCAGCTGGAAATCGTAAATCTTATCAAATGGATCCAGCTAATGCTCGTGAAGCTATTCGTGAAGCAGAACTTGATGTCATGGAGGGTGCGGATTTCCTAATGGTCAAACCTGCTTTACCTTATTTAGATATTATACGGGATGTTAAAAATCAATTTAATTTGCCTTTAGTTACTTATAATGTTAGTGGTGAGTATTCAATGATTATGGCAGCTATTGAAAAAGGTTATTTAACTGAAGATGCAATTTTAGAATCATTACTTTCAATTAAAAGAGCAGGGGCAGATTTAATCATAACAAACTTTGCTCCATATGCATTAGATAATTTAGGGGATTAAATGAAATTAACTCCAAATCAAATAGCAAAATTTGCTCAATTTGCATCAGTCTTAGAAGTTTCTGGTAAAACAAAACCAGGTAATGTTCATAGAAACCGTGATTATGATGACATGGTATTTGAAGACTTTTTATTAAGTGCTGTTGCTGTTGGGGATGTTTTTAGAGAAGCTATTACATTAGTTGATGTAAATAAACCTGAAAAAGCTAATTTAGGTAAATATATTCGCGAAGCAGTTGCTGAAACAAATAAATGGGTTAAAACTAACACTAATCTTGGAATAATGATGATGTGTATTCCTATTGCTTGTTCTGCAGCTATTAGTGATTCTTTTGATGATTTACATGTAAATGTTAAAAAATTAATGGATGCAACAACTGTTGATGATGCATGTGATTTATATGATGCAATTAACTTAGCTGATGCTGGTGGAATGGGTGATCAAGATGAATTTGATGTTAACAGTGAATCTGCTAAGGATGAACTTAGAAAGAATGGTCAAACAATGTATGATATTTTAGAATTTTCAGCAGGTTGGGACCGTCTTGCATCAGAATTAACTACAGGTATGCCTGTTTGTTTTGAGTTAGGTTATCCTGAATACTATAATTTACGTAAAAATAAATCTCTTTCTGATTCATGTGTTTTAACTTTTTTAAAGATTTTATCTGAAGTTCCAGATACTTTAATTTCTAGAAAATATGGAGATGAAGTAGCTAATGAGGTTTCAGATATGGCTAAAAATTTATTATTAGAAAAAGACGATTTTGAAACTAAATTAATTGAATTTGATGATTATCTCTTCAGTAAAGGTTATAATCCTGGAACAACTGCTGATTTAACAGCTGCATCAATTATGATTAGCTATTTAAGAGATGAATTTTAATAATTTTTTTTAAAAATTTTTAATTTATTTCTTTTTTTATCTTATTTTATTTAAAACATTATTTTATTTCTTTATTCTCTATTTTATCTTAATTTTATATATTTAATTAATCAAATATCTATATAACTCAATTTTTATGAGGAAATTTTTATGAAAAGATATATAAGTGAATTAATTGGTACTATGGTACTTGTTTTGTTCGGTTGTGGTTCTGCTGCAATCGCTGGTCAAGTTCTTGGTAACTTAGGAATCGCTTTAGCTTTCGGTTTATCCATTGTAGCTATGGCTTATGTAATTGGAGACATTTCTGGATGTCATATTAACCCAGCTCTTTCCATTGGTATGTTTATAGATGGTAGATTATCTGCTAAAGATTTAATCTGTTACATTATTTTCCAATGTATAGGTGCAATCATTGGTAGTGCTCTTCTTTTATTAATTATTATGAACGCTCCTGGTGTTCCAGCTACTGCTGCTGGTCTTGGTGCAAACGGATTTGGTGCTGCTTCATTTGTAGGACTTACTATGGTTAGTGCATTAATTGTAGAAATTATTTTAACTTTCGTATTTGTATTCACTGTATTAGGTGTTACTAAATCTGAAAAAACTGCTCCTATTGCAGGTATAGTTATTGGTTTAACTTTAGCATTTGTACATATTATGGGTATTCCTTTAACTGGAACTTCTGTAAATCCTGCACGTAGTTTAGGTCCAGCTTTATTAACTGGTGGAGTAGCTTTATCTCAACTTTGGGTATTTATAGTAGCTCCAATTATTGGTGCAATAATTGTTGGTTTATTATACAAAGTATTAGCTCCTAGTGAAGCTTAATACTTCTTTTTTTCTTTTTTTAAACAAAATTTTTAAATAATAATTTAATAGTATTTATATTAATTTAAAATAATGTGATTAATGTGGATACAAAAAAATTATTACCATTTGTTTTACCAATTTTAATAATCATAGTATGGTTTTTAATAACTGACGTTTTTGCTTTATTCACATCATATTTCTTACCAAGTCCAACTGATGTAGTGGAATCTTTCATAAACATTGCTGCTAGTGTTAGATTATTAGAAAATACAATTAGTACTTTGGTAAAAGTTCTTTTAGGTATTATTTTAGCTTCAATTGTAGCTGTACCTCTTGGTATTTTATTAGGTCGGTCTTCAACTTGGAATAGTATTTGTTCTTTAGTTGTAAGTGTTTTAAGACCAATTCCTCCAATTGCTTGGATTCC
>JAKSUH010000112.1 GCA_024413395.1 archaeon | reverse complement strand
CTTTTTCAATTAATTTTTCTTCAATTAATTCAATTGATCTTTTATCTTTTTTAGAACCAACTTTTTTGATTAATCTTTTATTATCTTTAATCCTTTTAAGAAATTGATTTTTAGTATCTTCATCAACCATGTCTATTCTTGAAAAATCCACTAAGCAATCAAGCACTGTTGTAGTTGCACGGTTTAATGGTTTAACAGATTTTTCATTTATTGTAAGTTCAGTTACTTTTGCATTAATTATAACTAAACCAGATACATTAATATCATCATCTCTTACAGTTTCTATTTCTCTTTCTACTTCACATTTAAAATAAGCCTGACAATCTTTAAGAGTATTGTTTTCATTTAACTCTAAATCTTCAGCATTGTCTAAAAAAGTTTTAGTAAAAAGGAAGCTATTGTCAGTAATATTTACAATAAATTGTTTTGTTTCTTTAATGTTTGATACTGTTCTTGTTCCTTCAAACATTCTAATCATTACTTTATCTTGTCCCATAACTATTACACCAAAGGGTGCAGCATTTCTTAAGGATTCGCTATTTTCAGTTGTTAAAATAGTTTCATATAAACATCCTTTTTCCATTCCAACAGTACTCAAATCAATTTTCATATACTTAATTTTGAAAATGATTATTAATTAAGTTTACTTATAAAAATTCATTTACATTCTTTCTTAATTGTTGTTTTTTTATTTGATTATTTTTTTAATAGATTATTGTAAGATAAACAAAAGAGTTTTTATATTAGATTATATAAATATATTGAAAAAGACGAGGTTTTAGCAATGAAATATAAAATGTATGATGAAATTATGGAACAACCAGAAGCTTTAAGGAAAACTTTTGATAGCGAAATGTCAAAAATGGATAAATCTTCTGAATTAGTCAAAAAAGCAAATAAAATTTATTTACTTGGTTGTGGAAGTTCTATTTCAACATGCTACTCAGTTAGAGATGCTTTAAGAATGGTTACTACTATGAGTATAGAAGTTTTTACTGGATATGAATTTGTTTATAATAAAATGTTAGAACCAAATGAAAATTCTGTAGCTATTTTTGCATCACAATCTGGTGAAACTGCTGATACTTTAGCTGCTTTAAGAAGAGCTAATGAAGTAGGAATCACCACTATTTCAATTTCTAATGAACCTGAAAGTTCTATGATAAAAGAAGCTAAAATCTCAATCATTACTCGTGGTGGAACTGAAACTGCGATTTTAGGAACTAAAACTTATGTTACTCAATTAGCTTGTCTTTATCAGATTTTATTTAATGGATCTGATTATGAAAAAGCAGATGAAATCTTAGATGAGTTAACTACTATGCCTGATCTTCTTGAAAAGTTAATAGAAAGTACTCATGATGAATATAAAGATTTAGCTGAAAAATATAAAGATGAAGATATTTTCTATTGTTTAGGTGCTGGTCCTAACTTTGGTCTTGCTTATAAATTCGCTATGACTATGCTTATGGAAGGAGCTATTAAACATGCTTGTCCTGAATATGCTGCTGAGTTTAGACATGGTTTAATCGAACGTGCTGAGAAAGATGTTCCTCTTATTTTCTTAAATTCTGATTTTGAAATAGATGTAATGACTCAAAAAGCAATTCACTTTGGTGAAACTCTTGAAGCTAAAAATATAGTTTTAAATTTAAAAGATTTTGCTGATATTGATAAACTTTTATCTCCATTTGCATTTATTGCTCCATTAGAATGGTTTATTTATTACTTAGCTCATTTCAATAATGAAGATCCTGGTGCAACTAGACATATTGGAAAAGTTAGATACGAATAATTAAGTTTTTAAAAGTCTAATTGTTCAGCTATACACATAGGACAAACTGAATTAGGTGTTTCACTGTTTGCGTCTTTTACTGGACAATAATATTTTCCATCTTTTTCTTCAACTTTAAGTGAACCTGGAAAAACAGTTCCCACAGGGTGAATTGGTTCATTTAAAACATATGTTGTGTATAATGAGATTATTGTATATACGCTAATAAATTTAGGATTTTTATTTGTTTCATTTTCTTCAAATTGTTTTAACATTATTAAGGATTCTTTCACTTCAATTAAGTCTAAATCATCTTCTTCTAAACTAAACTCTAATGTTGAATCTTTAATTTCTTTTAAACGTCCAAGAAAATTTTTTGCATATCCGCCATGAAATTCTTTTTGATATCTGTCTTGTACATATTTCATATCTTCTAACATTAATTCATTAATTTCCATTAAATCAAAAACAGATATTTTACGTGCATATTCTCTAAGAATGTTCAATAATTCGTTTTTAGTTAATTCTTGATTTTCTACACGGGGATATAATTTATAAAACATAATTAATCTAAAAAAGAAAAAAAGATTGAATAAAATATTTATTCAATATCTACTTTGGTTTGTGGTTTTGGTATTTTAGGGACTGTAATATCCACTACACCTAAACCAAATTTAGCTTTAACTGCATCCATTTGGATTGCTGTGCTAAATTTAATAGTTTTTGCACATCTGCCTACTTTTAATTCATTGAGAATTACATCTACTTCTTCCATAGTTTCACTGAGTGGAACAAATGTAGCTTCAATTGAGATTTCGTTGTCTCCTGCGTTGATTTCAATATCTTCTTTTTCAACAGCTGGGACTGCTACTCTTATATAGTAAGCATCGTCTCCTTCAAGTACTTCAGTAGCAAGGCTTTGTACAGTTGCAGTTTTATATTCATTGATTTTTTCATCAATAATCTTTTGAATGTTTTTAACATTTCCACGAACTGATTCTACACCTTCGTAGATGTCTTTAGAAACATTGTCTTTCACTACTTTACCTTTTTCTTTGGTTTCGTTGAGTTTTTCTTTAGTTTCCATTTTTTTAGCTTTGATATCTTCTTTTCTCTCTTCAGCTTTAGCTTTAATTTTTTCTTTAGCTTCAGAGGTTTTATCTTCAACTTTTTCTTTTTCATCTACAATTTTAGTTTCGATGGTTTCTGAATATACCATACTTAACTACCTCCTTAAAGTTACTTTTTGTTACTATTATAAACTAATTACTATATAAACTTATTGGTATTCGTCTTCTGACCTATCAATTTTCTCAATTTTATCGAATATTTCGGTTATTCTATCAATTCCTTGACCTTCTGCTGCTGAAATAAAGATAGTTCTTTCTTCATCATCAATAAACTGGTCAATATATTCCTTTTCATTTTCATAATCTAGGATATCCATTTTGTTAAATAGATAGATAACTGGAATATTTGAAAATATTTGTTCGATTTGTTTTAAAAGATTATATTGGCCTTCTAAAGTAAATCCACATGTCTCAGATGCATCAAAGATAAATAAAATTGCATTTGCTAAGTGTTCTAATGCTACCATAGCATTCATTTCAATATCGTTCATTTCTAAAACAGACCTATCAAGTAAACCAGGCGTATCAATAATTTGGACATGTTTCCAATGTCTTTCAAGATGTCCGATTTGAATTCCTTTTGTTGTAAAAGGATAATTAGCTACTTGTGGATCTGCATCTGTAATTTGTCTTAATAATGTAGATTTTCCTACATTTGGAAAACCTGCAATAACTATTGTTGTAGCTTCAAAATCAATTGTTGGCATATTTCTTAAATTAGCTTTTGCAAAGTCTAAAAAGTCTAAATCCTTTTTAATTTTATTTGCAACTGAAGCAATCCTACCATAAGCTTGTCTTCTATATTCACTAGCTTTTTCAGGTGCTCCTTTTCTAATTCTACCACCATAATCTTTTTCAAGTTGAGTAATAATTCCATAAGCCCAGTTTAAACCACCAAGAGCTTGTTTCATATCATCTACTCCAACTGTAATATCGATATAATCTTGATAAAATTTAGGAAGATCTTCAATAATAGGAACTGCATCAATAATCATTTTAAGTTTATCTTTAATTACTTGACAAGCAGTTATTACTCTTACTTCTTCCACTTTCTTTCCTTTCATGTGTTTTGGAATTTTTTGAGTTCTTGCTAAATCTGCTGCTTTTTTTCCTCTTCTGAATCCTTTATCTAATAATTCATCAGGTGTAGGAATTGTTGGTATTCTCATTTTAATCACTACTAAATATTTGTCCTTGGAATCTATAAATATTACAATCTTTTTCAACCCAGCTTTTTGGATGAATTCCTGCTTTTAAACAAGTGTTTGAAATGAATTCTATTTCATCCATATCATTTTCTAGTGCTACTTGAGGTAATAATAATCCTCTGAAAAACCCTTTTTCCACGATTAATCCGTCTATACCAATTCTGATCTCGCCTAAACTTTCTTTAGGATTAGAAACTAATATTTTTTT
>JAKSUH010000111.1 GCA_024413395.1 archaeon | reverse complement strand
CTAAAGGAACTGTTGTATTTGGAATGGGACTTTTAGAAGGAAATAAAATGTCTTCATCCAAAGGAAATGTTATTCTCTTAAATGAAGCTATTGAAACTTATAGTGCAGATGTTGTAAGATTATTCTTAATGGCATCCGCTGAACCATGGCAAGACTTTGATTGGAGAAAAAAAGAAGTTCTTGGAACTAAAAGAAGATTAGAATGGTTTAGAGAATTCGCAGCTAAAGTTGAAGAAATCAAAGGTTCAACATTAGATTTAAGCAATATTGAAGAAGTTGAATTATCACGTACCATTGATTTATGGATGATTAATCAATTAAACTTCCGTATTAAAGCTGCAACAGAAGCATTAGAAGTTTTCCAAACTAGACAAGCTTTACAAAATGCTTTATTCTTACTTAAAAAAGATGTAGATCACTATATGTACAGAGTTAAACATTTAATTAATGAAAAAGACGAAGGAGTAATCTATGTACTTTCAACCGTCTTAGAATCATGGATTAAATTACTCACACCATTTACTCCTCACACTTGTGAAGAATTATGGTCAACTTATGGAGGAGAAGGTTTCGTATCTGTCGCTCCATGGCCGGAATATGATGAATCAGCAATGAGTGAGGAAATTGAAAGATCTGAAGAGTTAGTTGAAAATATCATTAAAGATATTAAGCAAATTAAAAATATGGTAAAAGGAGATATTGATAAAATCCATGTTTACCTTGCTCCAGATTGGAAATGGGAATTATATAGAATAGCTGATGAAATCGGAAAACCAGATATTGGTCAAATTATGGGAAGAGCTATTGGTCAAAATATTTACGATGATAAAAAAGAAATAGCTCAAGTAGCTAAAAAAATAGGTCTTGAAATGACTAAAACTAGATATATTGGAAAAATTGATGAATTTGCAATTTTAAATGATGCTCTTGATTACATTACTCAAGAAAGTGAAAAAGAAGTTGTAATCCATCAAGACGATAGCTATGACCCACAAAATAAGGCTAGAAATGCAATGCCTTACAAACCAGCTATATTTATGGAATAAGGTTTTAATTAAAAACCTTTTTCTTATTTTTCTTTTTTTAAAAATAAAATGATAAAATCCTTCATAAAAAAGGATTTGTAAAAGAATTTATTTACATTAAATCCACAAAAATCAATAAAGAAAAATTAAAAATACAAAAATTTATTGAAAATATAATTTTGAATTTAAATAATAATAATTACATAAATATAAGTAATATGTGGGGGGAAAAAATGAATATTTTAATTATAGGTTCTGGAGCAGTTGGAATTGGAATTGGTGCAAGTTTAATTTCACAAAAAAGCTAATGTAGATTTTTTTGCGAGCGAGAAAACTGCAAAAGCTATGAAAGAAAATGGAATTAAAAGATGTGGAATTTTTAATGAAATAACTGTTTCTAAAGATGATTTTAAAGTATTTACGAGTATGATGAAATAGCTAAAAATACTTAGGATTTTATTATTATTTCCTCTAAAATAACTGCTAATAAGGATATAGCTATTAATCTTAATAAAAATAAAGATATTATCAAAAAAGAAGGTAAAATAATTATTTTACAGAATGGTTTCGGTAATGATGAATTTTATTTAAATTATTTTAATAAAGAACAAGTTTTTTGTGGACGTGTAATTATGGTTTTAGAAGACCTTTTAGAAATATTTCAGAAATTACAGTTCATACAGCTCCAATAATATTAGGTTCTCTTCAAGATGCAGATATTACTTGTTTAAAACCAATAGCTAAATTAATTAATGATTCTGGTATTGAATCAGATACTTCAGATAAATTAAGTAATTTTTTATGGGCTAAAATGTTATATAATTGTACTTTAAATCCATTAGGAGCTATTTTAGGAGTTAATTATGGAAAATTAACTGAAAATAAATACACCATAGAGATTATGAATAATATTATTGATGAAATTTTTACTGTGATTAAAGCTGCTAATTATAAAGTTGAGTGGGACAGTAGTGATGAGTATAAAAAGTTATTTTATTCTAAATTGATTCCAGATACTTATAATCATAAATCTTCTACATTACAAGATATTGAGAAAAAACAAATTACAGAGATAGATGCTTTAACTGGTAAAGTTATTGAAATAGCTAATAAATTTAATGTTAATGTTCCAACTAATAAAATAATTTATAATATAATAAAAGCTATTGAAAATGAGTTTTAAAAATTTTTTCAATAAATATATCCTGAGAAAATAAATTAATAATTATAGATGAAATTCACCTACAAAATTGAAAAGAATAATTTGAGTAAAAGATATAGAAAAAACGATTTAAAAAAATATTATAATTTTCTTGCAAACATTAAATAACCACTATGTCCAACCATACGAGTTTTTGGTCTAACACCTTGTTGTCTAACTTCTAAACCTCTTTCTAAAGTCTCAATAATGTCAATATTATAGAAATTAAGTTTTTTAGCTACAAGATAAGAAGTTTCTGCTTGATTTATATAAGGAGCATAAACTACCAAATACCCACCAACTTTTAAAGAATCATAAACTTCTTCAAAGATTTCAAATGGTTTTGGAAGGTCTAAAAAGATTAAATCTAAATCATCTTCATCAATACCTTCTTTAATGTCTTTATTTTTAATTTCGATATTGGTGATTCCAAATGTTTCAATGTTTTTACGTGCAACTTCAGCAAAGTCTTCTCTAATTTCATAACTTGTTACTTTACCTGTTTCACCAACAACATTTCCAAAGTTTAATGCAATAGCTCCAGCACCAGTTCCTGCATCAACTACTTTATCACCAGCACCAAGACCAGTATAACTTAATACAGAACCAATATCTTTTTTAATTAAAATAGAACAACGCCTATCCATTAAATCAATGAAATCGTTTACATTTGGTTTAACAATTTTAAATTTATAATCTAGATGAGATAAAAGTTCATCCCCGAAGGTAGCATTAGCTATATCTTCAGCTGATACGATTCCTAAATCACTTTGGAAATCTTGTCCTTCTTTTAAGAGATATTTTTTACCACGTTCATCTAAAATCATTTTCATATAATCACCTTAATTTTCAAGTTCAGATAATTTTTTAACCCTTTTTAACATATCAGGGTGAGTAGATAATAACTCCATGAATTTATCAGAAGTTGAAACATGTACATTAGAATTCCTTAATCTTTGAAGTTCTTCTGCAGAAATCATTCCATCATTATCATAATCTAATTGTCTGAAAGAATGAATATCGTTACTACCATTTTTAATATCAGTTGCAAAGAATGCACGATTTGAATTCATGTCTTTAATTTCTTCCTCATTAGATGTTGCAGCCCCATAAGATAATTTATAAAGAGCACTAGCTAAATGTTCAGGACGAGATCCAAATTCAACACTAGCAGCATCTGCATAATATTCTCTAATCCTAGATACTAAAAGTACAAGTAATTGACTAATGAAGTATGCAGCAAAAGCAATTGCTCCTATAAGTAGAGCTCCACCATTGTCATTACTACCTCTAGAAAATATTGTAGACCAAGCAACATAATAACAAATCATTGGAATAACACTTACAATAGTTGTAATAATCATATCGTTATGTTTAATATGTCCCATTTCATGTCCTAATACTGCTTTTAATTCATCACGACTTAATAAACCTAAAATTCCTCTAGTAACACATACATGTCCACTTCTTTTAGTTCTACCATAAGCAAATGCATTAGGAACGGTGTAATCAGAAATTCCAACTTTAGGTTTAGGAATACCTGCTTCTAAAGCCAATTCCTCTACCATTTTATGAAGATGAGGTGCTTCTTGAGGTGAAACTTCCCTAACATGCATTGTAGAATTAACAATTTTTGGTCCGAGAAGATACTGAGCAAGTGCTATTATAATAGTTAGAATTAAATAAAATGATATGCTACCTCCAATACCTAATAAAGAACCTGCAATAGCTAGAATAACCCATACTAATGCAAACATTAAAACCATAGTTAACCAAAGTCTTAATTTAAGTTTCCAAACACCTTTCATTAAAATTACCTCCACTTTAAATAAAATTTTTTACTTATTAATATTATATACATACTCTTTAAAAAAGTATACTAAAATTTAATAGTCACTAATTATAAAAAAATATGTACTAGGTGATTAGATGAGCGGACCTTGGGTAGAAAAATATAGACCACAAAATTTAGATGAAATCGTCGGACAAACACATATTGTAAATAGGCTTAGAAAATATATTGATGAAGAAAGTATGCCTAATTTAATGTTTACAGGACCTGCAGGTGTTGGAAAAACAACAACAGCTATTGCTCTTGTTAAATCCATTTTAGGAGAATACTGGAGACAAAACTTTTTAGAGTTAAATGCTTCAGATGCAAGAGGAATTGATACTGTTCGTAATAATATTAAAAACTTCTGTAGATTAAAACCTGTAGGAGCACCATTTAG
>JAKSUH010000110.1 GCA_024413395.1 archaeon | reverse complement strand
TTATTATTCATAATAAACTAACATCTTCTTCACTTACAGATGAAAGACCATTAATCTTTTCTACTTTAAATATATGGTCTGCTGCAGATTCTAAATCCTCATCATGAGTCACAATAATCATTTGAGGAATTACAGACATACTTCTTAAAAGATTAATTAACTCTTTTCTTCTATAATCATCTAAATGAATAGTTGGTTCATCTAAAAGAATAGATTCAATACTACCATTAGCCATAGCTTGAGTAATACCTAATCTAAGTGCAAGAGCAATAGCTATTTTTTCTCCTCCACTAACCATATCTAATTTAGATTCACCTTCAGGACCATATAAAGAGATTTCATAATCTTCATCTAATCTTAAATCAGAATATTCAAAGTCAAATTTTTCAAAAAATTCTTTAGTATTTTTCTGAATAAGTGGTCTTGAAGCATTTCTAAGAGTTTTTTGAATTCCATCTTTACCATATAAACTTCTAATATTATTTAATAAACTTACAAATTTCTCAGTATTTTTAAGTTCTTCTTTATAAGCTTTATTAACTTTAAGAGCTTCTTCAATCTCATTAATACGAGATAAAATCATCTTAAGTTTACCGAAAGTTTCACTAAAGTCAGTTTTTGACTTTTCAATTCTTAAAGAAGTACTTTCTTCTAAAAGTTTAATTTTTTCATAAGCATCTTTATCATATAATGATGTTTTAATAGATTGATTAAGTCTTTCAATTTCAAGAACACTACGTTTAAGTTCTTCTTTCTTCTCTTGTAAACTTGATGAAACTTTAGGTTTACGTCTTATTAAAGTAGAGAGTTCATTAAATCTTTTATCTTTCTCTTTTAAATCAGCTATTTTCTTTTCTAATTCTTCTTCAGGCATTTCTGCACTAAGATACATATCAGAATTAATAGCTTCATTAACTCTTTCAAGTTCAGAATTTATTTTACCTTGTATAATATATAAATTCTCTTGAATTTCATGATCTTTAGCTAAAGATTTTAAAGCTGTTTGAGCTCCATTATGCTCATCATAAGCTTTTTTCAATTCTTCTTTATTCTTATTAGCAGAAGAAATCAAGTCATCAAATTCTTTAAGTTTATTATTAGTATCAGATAATTTATCCAATTTTAAGTTTAATTCAGAAATACGTTTTTTGTAATTACTAATATTATGAGCTAAATCTTTATTTGCATAAATTTCTTTCTCAAAGTCTTCAAGTAAAGTAATTTTAGAAGATAAAATTCTATTAAAGTTATTCATTTCTTTAAGTCTTTCTTCTATATCTTTAATCTTAGTCTCATTAGCCATAATAACATCAGAATAAGAATTAATTAATTCATCTTTTTTATCTTCAGAAATATCTGATTGGCAAATAGGACATTTACCTTCAACATCATTAAGTTCATCTAAAGATTTTTTTGATGAATCAATATTTAATTCACAAAGATTAAGTTCTTTATTTAAATTATTAATTTGCTCTTCTCTTGAGGTTAAATCCTCTTTAAGTTTGCCTTTAAGAGCATCTGCAGTTTTTCTTAAATTAACAAAATCAAAATCATTTTCAACATCTTCAAGTTCATTTTCACTGATAAAAGAACCTAAAACTTCTTTTGTTTTTGAAATAAAGTCGTTTAATTTAGTTTTTTCTTTATTTAAATCCTTTTCAACCTTACCCACATCTTCTTTATATTGACTAATTATTTTTAAATCAGCAGACAATTTAGATTTTTCTTCATTTAAAGAATTAATCTTTGATTCCATAGCAATATAATCTTCATGAGCTCCTCTTTTATTTTCAATAGTAGATTTAAAGGATTCAATTTGTTCAAGTTTTTCTTTTTCTTGTTTTTGATCTTTTTGTAAAATAACTAAATTACGACAAGCATCCTCAAAATCTAAATAAATAGGCAATTTCTTAGTATATTTTTCTAACCTATCTTTTTCTTTTTCCATTTTAGCAATTTCATCAATTTGATTTTGAAGATCTTCTTTTTGTTTTTTAATAGAATCATAAAGCTTTCTCTCAGCATCTAATTTTAAATTAAACTCTTCAAAAGCTCTTTTTTCTTCCTCAATTTTAGATTTATCCTTTAAAATTTTCTCTTTACTTGCTTCAAGAGATTCAATTTCTTTATTAAGAGATTCTTTTCTTACAGATAAATTTACAAAGTCTTGTTTTTTAGCTTTAAGTTCTACACCAAGAGTACTATCAGATTCAATTAAACCATTAAGATTAGCTATTTTCTTTTCATAATTATTAATTAAAGGAAGAGAATTTCTCCATGCTTTTTCAAGTTCTTCAAGTTTTAATAATTTTGAAATTAATAACTTTCTCTCAGATGGAGTTTTAGCAACAAGGTTAGCTATTTCTCCTTGTCTTACATAAATAGCATTTAAAAATAAATCAGAATCCATTTCAAGAATCTTTGCAATTTCTTTATTAACTTCTTTATCTCCACTACAAACTGGAATAAAATCAAAGGATTCTTTAGCTTCTTTTAAAAGAGTTGCTTTAGAAGAGGATTTGGTTCTCTCACGAATTACTTTATAATTAATTCCATTACATAAAAAGGTTAAACTTACAGACATTCTATCTACAGTTTCATCTTTATTAGAACGTACTAAATCAGTGAGTTTTTTACCAGTATATTGTTTATATAATGCAAAACTAATAGCTTCAAATATAGATGATTTTCCAGCACCATTTTGCCCTACAATTAAACTAATACCTTCTTCAAAATTAATTGTAGTGTTAATATGAGATTTAAAGTTAATTAATTTAAGTTGTTTAAAAATCATCTAAGCACCTCCTGCACTATCAAATAAACTTGTCTGACCCTTTTCTAAATCAGGATTATCATCTTTAGAATCATCAAATAATTCTAATTCCTCAGAATCCAAATCCTTAGAATCACTGAATAATTCTAATTCCTCAGAATCCAAATCCTTAGAATCAATATCATCTTTATTATTTTTAGCTAATTTTTCAAATACTTCTGGAGAAGTCTTATTAATTATTTTTCCTTCACCATCATTTAAATCCAATTTCTCTTTATAAAGTTCATTTTCTCCTGCAAAATGAGATTTATAAAAATTATTAGAAATCAAATTTGCTTCTTCCATATCATCATTTGCTAAAGAATCTAATAATTCTATTGCAAAAGTTCCAATAGTTTCATCTTTATATTTCTCATTAAGAGCTTGAACTAAAGATTGTCTTGCTCCAAGACTTGTATCTCCCACAATCATTTCTTCAGCAGCAAGTTTATTTGGTTTAAAACTTGGCCTAATAATTAAAGCATAATCTTCTAATTCATTCATAATTTGTTCATATACTTCAGAGGAATTAAAATCACCATTTCCAACAGTAATTTCAACAATAGGTTTATTTTCCAAAGATTTAATAGATGTTTTTATAAGGTGTAATTTTTTATCTAATTCATTATAATCAATATACTCTTTAATGAATTTTCTTGGAAGTTCAACAGTTACCCTTTTAACAACAGGTTCTCCAACACCAATCTCAACAATAGCAAAACCTTTACCCTTTTTAGCATAATCTGAAACTTCATCTGCTTTCCAAATTTCTGATGAACCTGGGTAAACTAATCTACCTTTCCCATAAGCATTATTAATATAATTATGAACATGACCCATTGCATAATAATCAAAGTTATCAGGTAAATCTCCAATTTCTAATTCAGGATTAAATGGTAAATATTTATCAATACCTTGATGTGCTACAAGAATAGAAACAATATGATTATCAGCTTCTTTTTCAAAGAGTTTAAATTTTTCAAGTAAAGTAGATTTATTAGATTTAGGAGTATAAGGCATTCCACAGATTAAAATACCATTAAAATTATCCATAGGATGATTTGGGCTTAATAATTTTAATCCTAAGTCTTTAAATAATATTTGAGGAGGTACTGATCCTTTTCTTCTTACAGAATCATGATTACCAGCTATTGCATAAACTGGAATTCCTGCTTCTTTTAATTTTAAAAAAGCTTTCTGGAAACGTGAAAGTGCTTTTGGAGTTGGCTTTGCAACTTCAAATAAATCTCCAGCATGAATTACAAAATCACATTTCTTTTCTATAATCTTATCAACACACTTGTCAAAAACATCATAGAAATCATTTTCTCTTTCTAAAAGCCCGTATTGTCTATATCCTAAGTGACTATCTGCTAAATGAGCAAATTTCATTATTTACCTCCTTATACTAAAAAATTAAAACTCCTAAATAATTTATTATAATAATATATTAAGTATGAATAAAATATAAAACTTTCTAAATATATTTAATATATTAAAAAATGTGTAAACTTATCAAAAGTTTTTAAAGATAAATTAGTTACTTACCAACTAAAAAAAATAAAAAAAGTTTAGGCAGACAAATTAGGATTTGTCGTCCTAAGAAGAGAATAAAAATTAAAAGAAAAAATAGAGGTAAATTATTA
>JAKSUH010000011.1 GCA_024413395.1 archaeon | reverse complement strand
GAATACTTATCAGATACAGAGCATGATGAATCATATATTATTAAATCCTTAAAATAACTGAAAAAAGCTTTAATAATATTATTGTACTGTTGAATTGTTAAAATTCGTATTAAAATATAAATATATGATTAAATAAATAATTAATCTATGAAAATAATTTCTATTGTAATTCCATGCTATAATTCAGAACATACTATTGATAAAATTGTAAATCAATTAAAAATAGAATTCTCTAAGACTGATGAATATGATTATGAAATAGTTTTAGTTAATGATAATTCGCCAGATAATACATTTGGAGTAATTAAAAAATTATGTTCTGATAAAAATATAATAGGAATTAATTTCTCAAAAAATTTTGGACAACATTCTGCTTTAATGGCTGGTTTAAAACACACCAGTGGAGATTTAATTGTTTGTATGGATGATGATGGTCAAACACCACCTAATCAAATTTTTAAATTAATTAATTCAATTAATGATGATGTAGATGTTGTATATGCTAGATATAACAAGAAAAAACATAGTGCATTTAGAAACTTTGGTACTTATGTAAATAGTTTAATGCTAGAGAAATTATTGGGAAAAGACAAAGATTTATTTATTTCAAGCTATTTCGTTGCAAAACGATTTGTTATTGATAATGTAATTACTTATGAAAATCCTTATCCATATTTAATTGGATTAGTATTAGGAAGTAGTTCAAATATTATTAATGTAGATATTGATCATCAAGAAAGAAGTCATGGTGAATCAGGTTATACATTTAGTAAATTATTAGGATTATGGATAAATGGATTTACCTCATTTTCAGTAAAACCTTTAAGAATAGCATTATATATTGGAGCTATTCTTGGAATTGTTGGATTAATTGGTGGTATTTATATTATAATAAGACAATTAATTTCACCTTATAGCGTAGAAGGATGGGCTTCATTAATTACTGTAATTTTATTTTCAACTGGAATAATAGTTTTTACTTTAGGTGCAATTGGAGAATATGTTGGTAGAATTTTCATAAGCATTAATAAAATTCCACAATATGTAATTAAAGAAGAAATAAATGTAAATAATAAAGATAAAAAGTAAATCTATTACTTTTTTTAATTTTAAACTTTTTTATAGAAAAATATAATTATATTAATTATATATTTTAAATTATGAAAATTAAAGATGGAATTATTGGTTTTGTAGTAGCTGATGCATTAGGAGTTCCGGTTGAATTCCATGAAAGAGAATATTTTATAGATAATCCAGTTACTGATATGATTGGTTATGGAACATATAATCAACCTCCTGGAACTTATTCTGATGATTCTTCTTTAACTTTAGCTACAATGGATGGATTAACACAAGCTATTTACACAATAGATTATGATAGAATTATGCTTGCTTTCTCTAAATGGTATGAAAATAGCGAATATACTCAATATGGAGAAACTTTTGATGTTGGAAATACTACTAGTGTAGCTATAACTAATTACATAAATGGAATAGAACCATTAAAATGTGGAGAAGATGGATTCCGTGCAAATGGTAATGGATCTCTTATGAGAATTCTTCCATTAGCTTATTATATTAACGAATTATATCACAATGAAGATAAAGAAGTTATTTATAAATTTGTTGAAAATTTATCTAGCTTAACACATCGTCATGATATCTCCAAAATTGCTTGTGTTTTATATATAGAACTTGTTCTTTCAATATTAAACCATGAAAAAGATTTAGAATATCATTTAGATAATGCTATTGAAAATATTAAAAGATATTATAAAGGAAATGAATATTTAGAAAAATTTAATAGAATTTTAACTAAAGAAATTTTAACTGTTCCTATTGATGAAGTTAATTCTAGAGGATATGTTATTTCAACATTTGAAGCTATTTTATGGTGTCTTTATAATACTAATAATTATAAAGATGCAGTTTTAAAAGCAGTTAATTTAGGTAATGATACAGATACAGTAGGTGCTATATGTGGTTCTATTGCTGGATTACTTTATGGATATGAAGATATTCCAGAAGAATGGATAAACACAATTTATGATATTGAATATGTTTTAGATTTATGCTATGATTTTGAAGAAGCTATCTATAATCAACAAATAACAAATATTTGTCAATTTACCAATTATTTCAAGGATGCTGATGAAAATAATTATGAGATTATTGGAAAAACTATGGAAGATCCTTACGGACATATAGAATTTGATGATGAAATGTATGTTCAAAACTGTTTTAGTTAGAAATAATTATATGGTTAAAATAAACGAAGATAGCTATGAAGAAAATATAGAAAAGGCTAATGTTAATGATTTAAAGATAGCTTTAAGTAAAATAATACAATGTGAAATGAGTTGTAAAAATAGTTTTGCTAAAAGTATTAAAAATAAAACATTTTATAAAATTTTATTAAGACTCGATGAACTTAGAAGATAAAATGATACTCTTAAACACTATTGAAAGAATAAAAAATTTTGAAATTCCTCCAATATTCAAAGAAGGAGGAAGATATGCAAATACAGATGTTGAAATCATTGAAGCTGATTTTAATCAAGAACAATTAACAAAAGAAATTATTAATAATTTTAAAACAATGAAAGTAAACATTATTATGATTAATGGAAGAATATGGGAACTAGCTTGTGGACATAAAGTTAAAAAAGTATATATTTTCAATATTTTAATCGAAGACATTGAACTAGAGTTAAAATAGAAGATATGAAATTAGATATCATGTTAGAAATGGATGGTGCTTTTAATAAAAGAATTACTGAATTAAAACCAAGAATAATTACATTTTATGATCCAAATTTAGTAAGGGAATAATATGAATCTTGAAAAAACAATTAATAATGTAAAAAGTCTATGTGAAAGCTATGTAGAACCCGAATCAGCTATAGTACACATTAATAAAGATTATTTTATAATGAAAGAACCTTCTGATTATATTTTTATAAATTGTGGACTTTTTATCCCTGCTCCTTTTTTTAATGAAGTAGATGTTTATAGTGTTGATAAAGATATTGTTTCACTAACAGAAGAAGAATTCCTTAAATATGGAGGATTAGGAGAAAAATATTTTGGAATTTTAGTAAAGGAAGAAGCATATACCTTTGGATACATTGATTTATGTGATTGTAAAATAGATTCTGGTTTTACAGAATTAAAAGAAAGTAATAATCCATTATATAATAAAATTGTTGAGATAGCAACAAAATTTATGTGCTAACTCTTAAAAAAGAAATTATTGATGTGTTGGTACTGAATTAGTTTGATTAGACACATTATCAGCGACTTTATTACTTAAACTTTTTATTTTGTCGATTAATTTGTCTTTATCAGAACTATTTACAAGTATATTTTCCAAAACATCAGATAAAGTTTCAGTTGGAATAATTTCAATCATATCCTCATACTTTTTCTCAATTAAAACATCATTCATGTTTGATTTAGGTATAAGAACTTTTTTCATTCCATATTGAGCAGCTGCTTCAATCTTTTGAGTTGCTCCACCAATTGGCATTACATCTCCACGAACATTAAGTGAACCTGTTAATGCAACAGTTTGATTAATTGGTATATTCTCAATAGCTGAAATAATAGCTGTTGCTATAGAAACACTAGCTGAATCCCCTTCAACACCATCATAGGTTTGTATAAATTGAACATGGACATCAAAATCAGATATATCTTTATTAGTGTATTTTTTAATTAATGCAGACACATTTTCAACAGATTCTTGAGCAATTTCACCAAGTTTACCTGTTGCAATGATTTTTCCACCGTTTTTACTTATTGAAGGAGCTGCTTCAGCAGCGATTGGGGAAACAATTCCACTTCTATCTCCAATTACAGCAAGTCCATTAACAACTCCTACTCTTCCACCAGTAGAAGATATCATAGAGTAGTCTTTTCTATGTTTAATGAAAATATCTACCATTTGTTGCTCTAAAGTTCTTGCAAATTCTTTAGCTTTTAATACATGTTCAGATGTAACAATATCCGCACCATCTTCAATAGCTACATCACCAGAAGACCTTACTAAACCACCTAAGTCTCTTAAACGTAAAGTAAGTGAATCTGGTCTACCAGCACGACGTTTAGCTTCTAAAATAATTTCATCTAAAGCATCAGTAGCAAAGTGAGGAATTCTTCCATCGTTTTTAACTTCTTGAGCTACAAATTGAACTAATTTTTCTCTGTTTTCTGGAGTATCTTTCATGTAATCTTTTAAGAATACTTCGTAACCATAACCTCTAATCCTAGATCTCATAGCTATATGCATTCCTTCTAAAACTTGAATGTTACCACTAGCTACTAAGACAAAATCACAAGGAACAGATTGGCTTCTTACCATAGCACCACTACTGTTTTCACTTTGACCAGTAATAGAATATTTTTTCTCTTGCATTGCTGATAAGAGCTCTTGTTGAGTTTTCATAGACATTGTACCAATTTCATCAATATATAAAACTCCTTTATCTGCTCTATGAATCATTCCTGGTTCTACACGTTCGTGTGCAGGAGTTCCAAGACCACCAGATTGATATGGGTCGTGACGAACATCTCCTAATAATGCACCAGCATGTGATCCAGTTGCATCCATGAATGGTGCGAATCTTTTTTCATTATTATTAACAAGCAATTTAGGACCGCTTGATAAATTTTTTGGTTTAATTTGCATTGCAATAAGTATAATAAACGCAGCAGCCATAATAGCTGTTAAGAATTGACGATACAGGCATCCAATAAAAATAACTGCTATAATTGCAATTATAGCAATAGTAGTTTTCTTTTCTTCATATCCTTTTAAAGATTTTTTAGTTATAGCTACAATTTTTTTACCTTCTCCTGCAGGTACTGTTCTTATTAATGGATGATTTGCATCTTCTATATTTGGATAAACTAAAATATCTTGTAATACTTCATGTGGCATTAATTCTGCCATACCTTTTGCAAGCATAGATTTACCTACACCAGGATCTCCAATAAGAAGAACATTTCTCCTTTGTTTAGCTGCTTTTTTAATTGTTGCTATGGACTCTTCGTGTCCAATAACTTGATCAATCAATAAAGGAGGTACTTCAATATCACTTGTTGATTGAATATTAGCATAATCTAACATAGGTTTAGTTTTTTCGAATACTTCTTTTTCTTCTATTTCAGGTTCTAAAATAACATCTTCAGAAGATTCAATATTTTCATTGTGCATAAAAAACCTCTTTCTACTTGTGTCATCATGAAATGATTTACTATTTATTTACATATAATATTATCGTATTCATTTATATAAAAACTTATCTATTTTAGTAACTTTTTATTACTAAAATCTTCGTATTTAAAAATTAAAAATAATCAAACATTAGTTAATTTTTCTTCTAATAACTGTTCGAATTCAAAATAGAGTTCATCACGATTATCTTTAGTTACTTCAAGAACTTTAGTTTTAGGATGTTGTTTAACAGCTAATGGAAGTCCTTTCATCATAGGTTTAACAACCCCTATTACTGGAACATTCCCATCAAGAAATTTTAAAACAGCATTAGCAAAATTTTCTGCTTTAGTTTCCATAAAACCAATTTCATCCATTAAAATTAAATCATAATCACCAGAAGTATTTAATATATCAACCCCTTTAGAATTAAACTTTTCAGGATATCCTGATTTTTTATTACCTCTATCTCCAACATGAGACTCTTCAGAGTAATCAGGCTCATAATCACAACCGGGAACTATATATACACCCATATATACTCCTTGATCTTGATTAAAATTAGTTAATGTTTTAAATCCACCTATTTTCAAATCAGAATGAGATTTAATAAATTTATTTATAATTGTACTTTTTCCTACTTGAATTTCTCCAGTTAAAAAAATATTCATAATAAAATATCTATTTTTTATAGTATTTTAAATTACTTTATAAGAAATCAAATATAAAAGTCAGAATATGAATAAAAAATTAATTATGATTATTTCATTTTTCTTTCCAGGAATAGGGCAAATTATTCTAGGAGAAGTTAAAAAAGGAATAGTAATGTTAATTATTTATATAATTAGCTGGTTATTATTTATAATTCCTGGAATGGAATATTAAGGTTAATTTATATGATAATATCTGCTTTCCATGCAGGAAAGATAAAAGAAAACATTGATAAATTTAATAGGAGCGTATAATTATGGCTAAAGAAGATAGAAGTAGTTTAAATCCATTTACTCAAAGAAAAGATTTAGACTTAATTAATGATGATTAATTCTTAGAACAGTGCTATAATGAATATTATAATTTATTAAATAAATGGGAAATATTAGATAATACTCCAATGGCCAATTAATTATTAATGTAGCTAGAAAATTAATTACAGGTGTTGAATTATATTTAGCAGAAATTGGTAGAAGCGATTATACTGCTGATTATTATGATTGGGAAGTTCATTTAGTAAATAATGATACTGTAAATGCTTTTTGTATCCCTGGTGGAAAAATAGTAATGTTTTCTGGAATACTAGAAATAGCAAATACAGAAGAAACCATTGCTTTTATTTTAGGACATGAAATGGCTCATGCTCTTTTAGATCATAGTAGAACAAGTGCAAGTAAACAAAATGTAAAAAATGGATTAACTACTGCTGCTAGAATTGGAGGTCTTGGTTTAGCTCTATTTGGATTAGGAGAAGTAGGAATGCTTGCATTTGATGCTGCAAATATTGCAGATATTGGTTCAGAATTATTGATTTTACAACCTCATGGACGTGACCAAGAATTAGAAGCTGACCAATTAGGAATAAGAATAATTAATTGGGCAGGTTATAATATAAAAGGAATTCCTGATTTTTGGACAAGAATGAGTAATTCAAATGCGAATAACTTTGATTTTTTCTCTACACATCCATCTGATGATAAAAGAATTCAAGCAATGAAAGAAATTATAGATAAAATCGAAAATGAAGACAGTAATACACAGTATTTAGAAAATAGCTCAATATGTTCTAATTGTGGCTCAACAGTGATTGAAGGAGATTTATTCTGTAGAAATTGCGGAGTAAAAATAGAAAAAGAAAATAAAAAAAACAAAAATATGTCTTAACTGTGGAACCCTTAATAATGCAGACAATAAATTTTGTATTAACTGTGGATTTGATTTTTATAATGAACGTAAATGTTCAAATTGTGGTTTTTTAGTTGATGAAGACAGCATATATTGTGAAAACTGTGGAAACAAATTAAAATAATCAGATATTTAATTTTTACTTTTTAAAATTGAAAAGAATCCTAAAATAGATAAAATTTCAAATAAAATAATTAAAGCTTGAGTAGGTATTGCATAAAGTACCATATAAGAAGAATTAGTACTTGGAACTTGGGATATAGAAAACCATGCAATTGCAAAAATATAAACTAAAAATGTACCTAAAAGAAGAATCTCAAAGCCTAAAAGCACATTAAAACTTCTATTTTTAAACCTATTTTTTATTTGATAAATAGCAGTTCCAATAAAACCAATAATGCTTAATAAAACAATAATATAAGAAACATAATGATAGATAGTAAAATCAAAATTAGCAAAGGATACAACATTTGAATCAATATAAGAATTATTAACAGTTACTAACTTTTGATTTAAAACAGATTCTACAAGAGGATAGTCATTTGAATAAAAAGTTAATGAAGTTTTAGACATTCCAGTATCCATATCATTAAATTCATAAAACAAACAGTATTGAAGCCCTATAATAAATAATGGAGATAACTCATTAATCTCTTCTATGGATTTACCATTTAAAGAAGAAGTAATAAATATTTTATCAGATTTTTCAAGAGTACCATTATCAAATGCATTATTTAATTCATTGTTTACTTGTTTAAATAAATCATTGACTTCTTTTTCATTCTTATATAAATCTACATCCATTAAAGAGGACATAATCATCCATCCACTTAAATCTCCAGGAGGAGTATGATTATGATAATCACCTTCAGCCCAACTACTAGTAGTCAAACTTTCTAATAGCTCAGGATGTGATTGTAATGTAGGAGATGCATCATAAGCCTTTTTCATTGTAGAATAAGGAACCCATGAGCTTGTATTTTTATTATTATCATCAATTTTTAATAATAATTTATAGAACTCTCCAAATTCACCACCATTCCTAGTATTAATTTCAGCTACACCAAAATAATGATTATCAATTTCTTCATAAGCTAATGTACCTGCTGCAAATATTAGGATAGGAATTAAACAAACAATAATAATTTTACCTACTTTAATAAGATTTGATTTAGCTGTAAATGAATTAGAATTATTTTTTATATGATTAACTAGTTTAAAAATCAATATAGCAAAAATAGATACTAATAAAATAGGTAATAAAACCATAGAATCTTCTTTAATATAATAATTAAAAGTAAAAAACAATCCAGTTATAATTCCCCAAATAATTTTATTATTAGTAGAAATTTCTTCTTTGGAGATTAATTTATTGATAAAAATAAATAAAGAACACATTGTAATTAATGCAAATTGAAACATTATACTATTTCTATAAATTCTTATACTAGCAGAATTAAATCCTGTTGGAATGAATATAATAAATAAATAAACTAGAGCTAAAATCAATTTATTATCTGTAACAAATTTATATAATGCATAAACTACAAATAAACCTGCAATTAACCAAAGAATAGATACAATTATAGAATAAGGTATTCCAGAATGATTTACAAAGAATAAAAATAGTGAAAAAGAATGATACTTAGATAAAGTGTAAGGATTCCAAAGTGTAAAATGATTTATTAAATCAGAATGTCTAATAAAAAAGAGATCATCCAAATTAGAATCAACATAATAATAATAAGGTAATTTATAACCGATATAAACTCTTAAAATAGATAAAATACTTAATAAACCTATTAAAAGATAATTAACCTTATTATTAACTTTATTTAAATTCATATAAATCACTTTATTACATATTCTTAAAACATATCAATTATTGAACAATATTATTTTCAATCTTCTTCAGTAAAAAATTGAGTAGAAGAGCTTAAAATGCTCCTCCACCTCCACCGCCGGAACCTCCACCGATTCCACCAAAACCACCATTTGATGAATTTGCGTTAGAGTGAGCAGTACGGATGGCATGACTCATTAAATAATATCCTCCGAAATTATGATAGTAATATAAATCATTATAATTAAATTCATCAGGTATGAATTTCTCCATAGCTTTTAAAACAGCTTTCGCTTCACCAAGAGCAGTTGCATAA
The DNA here is from genome assembly GCA_024413395.1 of archaeon. GTDB lineage: Archaea > Methanobacteriota > Methanobacteria > Methanobacteriales > Methanobacteriaceae > Methanocatella. The sequence goes on along the minus strand of JAKSUH010000011.1, from coordinate 8,160 downwards.
ACTAAGTATTGATTCCAAACTGCAATAGATTCAGGAGGATGCTCTTTAATTAATGAAAAGTCAGTTAAATATTTTTTAAAGTTAGACCATTGCTTATATTTAGTATACCCTTCTACTGTCCAACGTCCACCTACTCTATTAGGTAAAAAGAGCAATGCAACATTTATTATAGCAAATAAAAGTGCTAATATAAAAACTGTGAACTTTGCTGGAACAACTGAGAAGTAAAGACAATAAACTATTAAAATAATAGCAACAATAATAGCAATTACATTATATATTTTCATTTTAATGGAACCATCATTTGAGAAATACTTATAAAGAACAGGTTTTACCTTGAAAAACTTATAATCAGATAACAAATGAGAATAATCACCAGTAAAATCTTTTGCAAAAGATTGATTTGATAAATTATTTTTTATTTTATTGAAATCAATAACATCAGATCCAGAATATCTTTTAAGAATATTAATAATATCAACTTCATAAGATTCTAGTGAAGATAAATCTTTTGCATTATTAACTTCTAATTGAATATCCCCTTCATTTCTGTTTAAAATCAAATATTTTCTATTAATTAAATCCATTATAGTTGCTTGATAACCATTATCTGAAGCAGTTCCAATACCTTTTTTATTCGAGAAAACAGCATCTACAAACATTGGAGAATCATTTGTAGGAGGTTCACTTTCATAAATTCCATTATAACTAATTTTAGGTTCCCTACCTTCTCTTAAGTAAATAATTAATGGAATAATTAAAGAAGCAAATAAAATTATTGGAATAAATGTTAAAATACTATTTTCTAATTGAGCTTGAGTTTTATATCCTTCTTGAATATCTTTAAGTTTTTGAAGTCCATTTTCATTAATAATATTACCATATTGAGGATTTGAATCAAATTGAGATAAAGGAATAAGAACTCTTACTTCACCATAATTATTTTCAGATATACGACCAGTATCAATATTCAATACATTTCCATCCCATTTAGCTTTATTTGAAAGGAAATATGGATTTACCCAATGAGAAACACCTTCAGATGAATTTAAATGAATGGAAGTATGGACTTTAGAAACATCACAATCCCAATCACTACTCCAGAATACGAAATGTAACTCTCCAATATCTTTATAGATATTGATTGCATTGACAAAATTATAGGTATATGTTACATTTACAGTAGTATCACGAATAGATTGAGTATGAGCTTCATCAGAGTATAAATTAACAACAATATGTTCATTATCTTTTTCATGAGTTACTTTAAAGGTAGAATAAGCACCATCCGTTGTAACATTTAAATTATTAATTGATTGACCGTTTTTTAATGGAATATCCCTATAAACACCATGGAATTTCCCATCAAATACATAAGTATAAGTTTGAGTGACTGATAAAAAACCATTAGGATTAACTAAAAGAGAAATATCTGCATTTGATATCTCATAGGATTTATCATCACGTGCCAAACTTGATGGAAGAATAGTTATAACAAATAATGCTATTAACAATATTGCTATAATCTTCTTATTAATCATTTTTATGTCCCCTTTATAGAAAGATTAAACATTATTTATTTTTACTAGGATTTTTGAATCTTGAAGCAGTAGCCGCTTTAAATATCTTCTTCAATTCATCATATCCTCCATTTACTAAAAAGTTAACTAAATTACTTTTATCATAGGAAGTAATATCCGTTTTCTGCATAACTTTTAATATTTTATCTTTATCTCCTAAAGCATGAGCATAAACAATCATATCATCCCATTTATCTAAAGAAAGCATGTCCTCGTTGATTAATTTTTCATTTTTATAGAATTTCCTAAAGTTTTGCCATTTAAGATTTTCTAATTTTCCTTCACTAGTCCAGTTACCACCATAACGATCAGGAAGGAAAATAAGGACTAGAGCAAAAATAATAAAGACTATAGCAATAATTTTTGCAAATAAAGCAAAAGATAAGAAATAATTAAATGAGAAGTACAATAAGAACAATGAAATTAATATGATTATAACTGCATATAATCTAAGTCTATAAGCACCATTAGAATTAAACATTTTAGTTAATCTAAATCTTATATATCCTTCTTTAAATGTGTTTAAAACCTTATTATATTTAATTTTAAAGAATTTTAATTCATCTACATCTTTAAGAGAATCATTCACAATAGTTAAATCAATAACACCATTTTCTTCAAAATTAGAGAAAAGAGAAATAACATTTTCTTCAAAAGGTAAAAGTTCATTTTCAGATTTATTAACTTTTAATATATTATTTCCATCTAATTTTAAATGTCCTTTATTTAATAAATGAAGAATTGTTGCCTCTAAACCTTCATTTGTAGGTTCACCAACTGTTCTTCCTTTCTTAAATATTGAATTAATAAACATTAGCATCATATTTGAAGGTATTTGTGACTCATATTTTTTATCATAATCAACTTTAGACCTACGACTATGTTTCATATAAATATAAACAGGTACTATAAGTGAAACTAACAATATTATAGGTAATATTATAAACATAGTATTAATAATATTTAAAGAACCCATATCTGCATTTTAATCTAATCTTATAGCATTTAAACCATCAGTCTTAATTATATGTGCATAAATAGGATTAGCATCAAAGTAATCATGAGGTATAGTTGAAACAAATTCAATATTTTCACCAGCAGAAATTCTACCAGTAGCAACAGATAAAATTGTTTGATTCCAAGAATCAGTATGTTGGACATAACTTGGTTGTAACCAATATTCTATATCTGTAGAAGTATAAATTGGATGCAAAATAACTTGATCAACAGGTTTATTCCATGAAAAAGTTAAATCAATAACTCCTGTATCTTTATAAACCTCAGTTAAATATAAATAATCATAATTAATTGTAACAGCAACAGGAGTACCTACTTTTGGAGTTGTAGTTAAATTTTCATCCTCATAAACAGTAACTTCAACATGTTTATTGTGACCCTTTTCAGTTATTTCATAGCTGACAAAAGTATTATTATTACCCCCTGTTACATTAATATTTTTAACAGACTGGTATTCTGCTATTGGAATATCCCTAGTAAAAACCTTATTATTTTCATTTATAGTGAAATAATATGTTTCATTCATATGTAAGAGACCATTAGGAGCTACAAACAAATAAATATCCACTAAATCGATAATAGAATCATCATTTGTAAATAATTGATTTAAATCAGGTAATTCTGCACTAGCAACAGGAATACTAGCAACTATAAATAATGATAATAAAAATATACCTAAAACCTTTTTATTCACCATTTTAATCACTAAAATTCAACTTTTGGAACTTCTTGAGAACCTGGAGCTCCTTTAAAGAATTCTTCTTCTTTAAATCCAAATAAATTAGCTATAATATTACTTGGGAATTTTTGACATTGATTATTGTAGTTATATACAATGTCATTGTAAAATTGTCTTGAATAAGAAATTTTATCCTCAGTATCAGCTAATTGATCTTGAAGATTTTTAAAATTTTCACTAGCTTTTAATTCAGGATATGCTTCAGCAACAGCGAATAATGATTTTAAAGCAGTTGAAACCTGATTATTTGCATCATAAGAATCTTGAACAGAAGATGCATTTAATAAATTACTTCTAGCTTTAGTAACATCATCGAAAACATCTTTTTCGTGCGCTGCATAACCTTTTACAGTTTCAAGCAAATTAGGAATTAAGTCTGCACGTCTGTTTAATTGAACTTCGATTTGAGCCCATGCGTTTTTAACCCTATTCCTTGAAGTAATTAACTTATTATAAATAGAAATAAATGCAAAAAGGATTATTGCAATAATTACTATAATTATTATACCTATAATTGACATGATATATATTTTATAAATAATCTATATATAATAATTATTAATTAATTTTAAGAAGTTTTTTAATAAGAAATAACTAAAAAAAAGAAGAAAAAAAGAAGATAGATTAATTTCTATCTCTTCCGAAAATATGTACGGCACAAGTACCACCAGTACCACCCACATTATGAGTCATACCGATTTCTGCACCATCAATTTGACGTTTTCCACAGTCTCCTCTTAATTGCCAAACGATTTCAGCAGCTTGAGCAATACCTGTTGCTCCAAGAGGATGACCACGTGCTTTAAGACCTCCAGATGGGTTAATTGGGAAATCACCATCTCTTTCAGTTTGACCTTCTTCGAGAGCAATTCCTCCTTTACCTTTTTCTACAAATCCTAAATCTTCAACAGCTAAAAGTCCATTAATTGAGAAACAATCGTGAACTTCACTAGCGTCAATATCTTTAACAGTGACTCCTGCCATATCATAAGCTTTTCTAGAAGCAACTTTAGTAGCTTCGATAGTAGTAATATCTTTTCTATCATGTAAAGTCATTGTTCCAGAAGCTTGTGCAGATGCTTTTACATAAATTGGAGTATCAGTATATTTTTTAGCATCTTCAGCAGGACATAAGACAACAGCTGCAGCTCCATCAGAAACTGGAGAACAATCTAATAATGTTAATGGATCAGCAACCATAGTTGAGTTAATTACTTTATCTACAGTTGTTTCAAATGAGAATTGTGCATTTGGATTATATTTAGCATTTTTGTGATTTACAACTGAAAATTGTGCTAATTGTTCTCTAGTGGTTCCATATTCATACATGTGTCTTTTAGCAATCATTGCATATAATGAAGGGAAAATAGCACCTTGTTGAGCTTCCCATTCTTGATCTGAAGCAGTTGCAATAGCTGGTGTAGCATCTACTACATCAGTCATTTTTTCAACTCCAGCAGAAATTACAATATCATGGAAACCTGATGCAACAGCCATAATACCTTGTCTTAATGCAAGACCACCAGATGCACAAGCAGCTTCTACTCTTGTACATGGAATTGGGTTTAAACCAGTATGATCTGAAATTAACGCTGCAATATGTTCTTGTTGAACAAATAAACCAGAAGACATATTTCCTACATACATTGCTTCAATATCTTCACCAGCAATGTTTGAATCTACAATAGCTTTAATACCAGCTTCAGCTACTAAATCTCTAAAAGATGAATCCCATAATTCACCAAATTTTGTTTGTGATACACCTATAATAGCAACATCTCTCATCATAACATCTCCTGATTACATCTTAATTTTACCTTTTAATTTCGCATAAACAGCATAATCAACATAAGTCTTTTTATCGATGATTTCTTGTGTTTTTGGAGCTAAATCACGTTTATTTTCAATTTCTTCAGTAACAGTTAAAGTGAATCCATCACTACCAGCACCAGATCCATAAGATACAACAAAAATCTTATCTCCAAGTTGTGCAACATCTAAAATATTAGATAATGCAAGTGGAACAGCTCCAGAATAAGTGTTACCAATATTTGGAGTTAAAAGACCTTGTTTAATTTGTTCTGATGTGAAACCTAATTTTTTACCCGCTCTAAGATAAAATTTACCATTAGGTTGATGGAAACAAGCATAATCATAATCTTCTACTTTTGAATCAGTTTTTTCAAGTAAACCTTTAGCTGCAGATAATACATGTTTAAAGTAAGCAGGTTCTCCAGTAAAACGACCACCGTGAGATGGATAGTCTTGACCTTCTCTTCTATAGAAATCTGGAGTATCTGTTGTAAAAGAATAAGTATCTTCAATTTCAGCTAAAACATTATTTTTACCAATAATATAAGCTGCACCACCAGCAGATGCTGTATATTCTAATGCATCTCCAGGAGCACCTTGTGAAATATCTGCTCCAATAACTAATGCGTGTTCTACCATACCTGATTCTACAAGACCCATTGACATTTGAATACCAGCCGTTCCTGCTTTACAAGCAAATTCTAAATCAGCTGCAGTTAAATTTGGAGTTGCTCCAACAGCTTCTGCAATAATAGTTGCAGTAGGTTTTACTGCATAAGGATGTGATTCAGAACCAACATAAACTGCTCCTATTGTTTTTGGGTCAATTTGAGCTCTAGCTAATGAATATCTAGCTGCAGTTACTCCAATGGTTGCAGTATCTTCATCAGATGAAGGAACGGATTTTTCATTAACAACTAATCCTCTAGATAATGCTACTGGGTCATCTCCCCATACTTTAGCTATTTCTTCAACTTTTATTCTATATGAAGGCACATAAGCCCCATATCCTACAATTCCTACCATTAAATCACCATTATATTAAATTTATAATTTAATAGTTTATGTTATCTTTAAATTATTATATAAAGATATCTAATTACTTAAAAAACAGTACAAAAAATAGTTGATGATTTAAAAATAACAAATAAACTTGTTTAGACAAGATAATTATGAACTTTAATCTTTTTAAAAAATAGTTTTTGAATTAATAACAAAATTATTCTTAAAAAAAGAAAAAATAGCTAAAAAATTAGCTATCCTTTGGTTTTAGCATCATGATCTTTAATAAATAATATTGTAATTACTAAGGATATGATACTTAAAATAACCATTATTAAAGAAGTTTCAGCAAATGCATATACAGAAGCTTGGTTTGGACCAATATTTCCACCAGCAAAAAGAGACATAAAGACTACTGCCATTGCAGCACCGACAGATTCAACAATTTGTCTAATAGTATTGTTAATTGCAGTTGCATCTTCTACATGTTCATGGATTAAACCAATAGTCCAAGTAACTGCAGGCATTAATCCTAAACCAGGACCCATTGCTCTTACAATTTGAGTAACAATCATATATTCTACACTTGTTTCTGGAGTATAAGTCATCATTATTCCAAAACCAATTATTGAAAGTATAGAAGAAAGAATTAATACTTTTTTTACTCCTATTTTAGTAGCAAGTAAAGGACCTAAGAAATTAAATATAATCATTACTATAGTAGCTGGAAGTAAAACTAATCCAGAGATTGTAGCACTTTGTTGACCTACATTTTGAACAAATAAAGGTAAAATTACATTTAAACCACACATTGTAAAGTATAATATTGCTGAAAACAATGTTCACCATACAAATGGTTTATTTTTCATAATATTCATTCTTAATAAAGGATGCTCGAGTAATTTTTGTCTATGTGTAAATATTGCTATACAAATTATACCAACTATAATTGGTAAAATAACATAAACTAAGTCTAAACCATTTCCTGAAATATTTGAAAATCCTACTAACAGTCCTGTACAACCAACAATACATAATATTAAGGATAATACATCTAAAGAGTAATCACTAGTTTCAAATTCATATTTAACTAAGAATATTGAACCAATCACCATAATTAAAGAGATAACTCCAAATACTAAAAAGATATCTCTCCATCCAGTAGAATCAATGATTATTCCACCTAAAGTTGGTGCAAGTGCAGGAGCTACTCCTATAATAAATCCAAATAATCCCATATATATTTGCCATTTTTCTTTTGGAATAATCTTAAAAATAACTATTTGAGTTATTAGTAATAAAATTCCGCAACCTATTCCTTGTAAAATTCTTGCAAAAAGCAATATTTCAAAATTAGGAGCTATGAAATCTAAAAATGAAGCAATAGTAAAAATTGCTAAAGAAACCACTAAGATATGCTTTATTTTAAATCTTTTAGCTATAAAAGCAGTAGTTGGAATCATTACTCCTAAAACTAACAAGAATGAAGAGTAAAGCCATTGTACCATAGTGGATGTAATATTTAAATCTATCATTATTGGTGCTAAAGCTGTTGTTACTACACTTTGAGCAGCAGACAACAAAGTTGCAGAAATAATGAAGATTATTAATAAAATTTTTCCATTATCCATATTCTTATTCATCATAATAAATTTTCCTCATAAATTTAAAAGTATAAAATTACTTGTCTAGACAAGTAATTTATTTTTATTATTATATAAACTTAATTTAAAAATAAAGATAAAATAGGTCCAAAAATCTTTTAAAACCGATTGTTTCTAAGCTAAATGATTATTTAGTTATTTTTAGAAGAAAAAATAATTATTAAAAAAAATGACGATAAAATTATTAAGAAATAGTATAAAGCATGCAGATGCCGGGATTCGAACCCGAGTTGTAGGCTTGGAAGGCCCAAGTAATAACCAGACTATACCACATCTGCAAAAAAGAATTAGTGCGGCGTCCGGGATTTGAACCCGGGTCTCTAACGTGGCAGGCTAGAGTCTTAAC
>JAKSUH010000109.1 GCA_024413395.1 archaeon | reverse complement strand
CTAATTTTGTAACTCAATTTAATCCAAAAATTGATGTTGTAATAATGAATCCTGGCGAATATTTCGAATTTAATCCTGCTGATTATGAGGATTAAATATTCCCATATTTTTTTCTTTCGTGGTATTGAGTATCTATATCACATTTTCCAGTTGGAAGAACTCTTACAATATCGTCTAATGTAAGTAGGTCATCTTCATTTATTTTATTTAAGACTTCTTTAGCTATTGCTTCTTTTTTTGTAAATCCTGGTTTTAATACTATGTAATTTTCACTATGTTTTTCAAGTGCATCTACAGGGCCTGCCATTACACGTTTACCTTCATAATCAACAATTCCAATAGCTATTTGTGTTTTTGCACTTCTGATATAATTTCTATTTCCACGAATTATGAATGCACCTTTAGGTACAAATTCTCCAGCTTCAGGTGTTTTTGAAACTTGGTCAGGATGAACCCAAAATACATCTTGTGTTCCGTAACTTTTCGACCAAGCAAATGAATAGGAAGCTGCAAAGATAGCAGATTCTTTAAGCAATTGGTCATTTAATGACTTGTCACCTAATTTTATTACAACTGAACTTGCACCGTGTATATCTGCATGCAAATAAATATCTTTATTATCTAAATATTTCTTAACAACATTTTCATTTGAATTAGCATCACGCCCTCCGATAACTAATGTCTTATCAGAACTAATAAACCAACGTAATTTTTCATACCATTTCAAATTCTTTTTAACTCTCTTTTTAGGAATAGCTATATGTTCCATTGCACTTTCTTTTTTAGCTTTGATATCTCCTAATTGTTTTTTAGTATTTTCAATAGCTATTAAAGCACCTTTAATTTTTCTTTTTGCTTTTTTAGATTTTTCATAATAAACTTCTGCATTTTCAGGAATTGTTTTTGTTGGATCAATAGTAATTGAAGTATCCTCAATTTTTAAAGTTAAAACACCTAATTTATCCATAGATTCATAAATTTGAGCATCAGCCATTCCTTCATTTTTTGCATTTATTAAAGTTTTGTTAATTTCTTTAAAAGAATAATTATTTGTTCTTGCTTGGGTGATTACATTTATAATATTTTCTATTGCAGGATAATTTGAGTAGATTACTTCTCCTTTATGTTGGCAAGTTTCAATTGTATTTTCAAAATTATCAACTGTTTCTTGTTGCATTCTTAATCTTTTTTCAAATTTTCCAACTTTTTTAGTCCAAGCTGCTTCTTTAATAGCTACAATATCTGTATTGACTTTTTTAGAATAAAATTCATCACAAGCTTCATTAAAGCTGTCATAATATGTCTTTTCAATGTTTTCATATTCTTTTAAATCAATAGGAACAACATCTTCTTTTTTACCTTTAACAATCTGAGATTTAAATTCTAGTTCTTTTAAAGGTTGGAAGACTTCTAAAAATCCTTTAAAAATATTAGTTATTTGTGAAGGTGTTAAATCAACTGTTTTTATGTTTTTATCAATTGTCTCATATTCATTAGCTCTTAAAATAATTTCTTCTGCATATAAACTTCCAAGACCATTTCTAGCTAATGTTCTAACAAGGTCACTATCAGATTCTTTACATAATTTCTTTAAATCTTCTTCAGTCATGTTAATAGGATTAATTGTTTTTTGTTCAGGGAAAACATACTCTCTTTTAGAAGAAATATCTCTATCATTCATATGTATCCTTTTTAAAGGAAGGATAATGTTATTTTCATCATCTAAAAGAATAATATTTCCTTTATCAAACAATTCTACTATTATTGTGTAAGCTTTATCTTTTTGAACTTTAATTTCTACAACACGATCAAAATTGTATTGTTTAATACTAACTACATGTGCTCCTTTAATTCTTTTTCTTAAAAGCATAGGGAATGTAGGTGGATTTTTAGGATTTTCAAGAGGATATTGGCTGGTATGCATTCTAGCACCAGCTTGCATAACTAAATCTACTCTTCCAGTTCCAGGAACATGAAATCTCATAACTACAGTATCTTTTGTAGGTTGAAAAGATTTATCTACTCTTGCTCCACTTAATAAATTATTCAATTCATTACTTATTGTATAAATGTCCACATTAGACATAGCTTTCATTTTAACACCTTATTAAAAATTTATAAAATATAATTTATATAATTAAGTAATATTTAAATAATAATAATATAAAAAATTAAAGTATTGTTTATTGGAGGAATCATATTGGATACAACTGTTAAGATTACATCAATTCATATAATTGCAGGTATTGTAACTGCATTTATTTCCGCTGCTTTAACTTTTGGCTGGATAAGCTTCAAAAATGACGTTGCTGCAGGAATAATTATGTTTATTATATTATACTTTGTTGGTCAAGGCTGTTCTAAGCTTTATGGTGATGAAGTAAAAGGATTTAGTCAATGGTTATGGGATGGAATTGCACCATTCATTTTCACATGGATTATTGCATTTACATTCATATACAATTATGCAGGAATTTTATTTTAAATACCTGCACTTAAATCTCTTTTTTTAAAATTTATAGTTTTTAATTAAATAAAAAATAGTTTAAAATATTAAAATAAAAATAGTGAGAAGTTATCTGATTGATACTTCTCCTGAAATAACTTTTTGCAAGGTTCCATCTGCTTTTTCAATAATTAATGTTCCTTCTTTATCGATACCTACAACATAACCTTCATAACTTCTACCGAATGGTTGTTGAACTTTAACTACTTTTCCAATAGTGTATGAACGTTTTCTCCAGCTATTTAAGATTTGTTCGTAGTTTTTTTCCATGAATAATTCACACACATCTTCAAATTCTTCTAAGAAGATTTTTATTACTTCATTTACATCTAGTTCTTCACCTTTTTCTATATATAATGAAGTTGCATTGTATGAATTTGGTTCTGGTAATTCTTCTTCTTTTATATTAACATTAATTCCTACACCAACAACAATATATTCAATTGCATTTAATTTTGCCATTGATTCAGTTAGTATTCCAGAAACTTTCTTTCCATGTATAAGAATATCATTAGGCCATTTGATTTTAACATCTTCAATACCTAATTTTTCTAATGTTTTACATACTGCTACACCTGTTGCTAAAGTAATTAATGGAGCTTTAGAAAGTTTTAAAAATGGATTTAACACAACAGATAATCCAATTCCTCCATTAGGGGATTGCCATACTTTACCATTTCTTCCTTTTGCACGTGTTTGTTTTTCAGCTATTATAACTGATCCACTATTGGTTTTATTTACTGCAAAAAATTTACCAAGAGTATTTGTTGATGAAACCTCGTTATAGATATAAATATCTTTACCAACAAATTTTGTGTTTAAAATTTCAGATATTTTTTCTTTTTTTATGGTTTCACTATTGTATTTTAATCCCATTTCTTTAATATTGTTGTAAAAATCATGAATATTAATATTATTTAATTCTTCGCTGATTATTCCTTCTTTTTCAAGAAGTTTATATATTTCTTCTCTCATTTTACTGCCTCATTTTTTCTGCCTTTGTTTTGAAACTAATGCTGATTGATATGATCCTACAGCTGCGGAAATTGCAGCGATTTTCTTACTTGGCATAAATGTTGATTTCATTCTATTTACGCGTTCTTTATCTTCTTCTATAACCTTTTTCATAGCTTCATCGATTCCTTTTTTATGTTGATCAATGAAGTGAGTGTTTAAATCTCCTTTAATGAAAGATTCATTTCTTAATATAGCTTTATGGAAAGGAATAGTAGTTGGAACTCCTAAAATGATGTATTCACTTAATGCTCTTTTCATTTTAGCGATAGAGTCTTCTCTGGTTCTTCCCCATGTAATTAATTTAGAAATCATTGAATCATAGAATGTTGGAATAGTATAATTCATATATACTCCACTATCTAAACGAACACCTGGACCTCCAGGAGATCTATATCCTGTAATTTTACCAGGACTAGGTGCAAAGTCTGCTAAAGGATTTTCTGCATTAATACGGCATTCAATAGCATGACCAGTAACTTTAATGTCATCTTGGCTATATTGAAGTTTATCTCCATTTGCTGATTTTATTTGTTCTTTAATTAAATCGATATTTGTAATCATTTCAGTAATTGGGTGTTCTACTTGAATACGTGTATTCATTTCTAAGAAATAATAGTTTCCAGCATCATATAAGAACTCAATTGTACCTGCACCAGTATATCCAATTGTTTCTGCAGCTTTAGTTGCACTTTCACCCATATCTGCTCTTAGTTCTTCAGTCATAATTGGGGAAGGTGCTTCTTCGAGTAATTTTTGATGTCTTCTTTGAATAGAACATTCCCTATCTGCAGCATGTATAACATTTCCATGTTCATCAGCTAATATTTGGAATTCTATGTGACGAGGTTTTTCAAGATATTTTTCAATAAATACTGTAGAATCTCCAAAGTTTGTTGAAGCAACAGATTGTGTGGACTCAATAGCACGTACTAATTCTTCTTCTT
>JAKSUH010000108.1 GCA_024413395.1 archaeon | reverse complement strand
AAATTGAGGAAGAATTTGTTAATAAAGGTATTGAGCAAGGTAGGAAGGAAACTATGGTTGAATATGCTAAAAGTATGTTAGATAAAAATTTTACTAAAGATCAGATTATGGATATAATTGGTATTAGTGAAGAAGAACTTTCCTCATTATTAAAGTCTTAACTTATAAAAATTTAATTTTATTCATGTCTATTTAGCTTCCATATATTATTTTAGTAAATTTTTTATTATGGAATTAATAAATTATTATTTAACTAATTAAATCTTAATTTTAAGAGGGATTTAAATGGATGAATATGTTCAAAATTCAATAAATGTTCGTAAAAGTACAATTTATGATAATTATCATAATGTTCCTCCTGAGATTGAAGCTAAAATCAATGATATTTTTGAAAGAATGACTGAATTTGGTGAAAAATACACTGATGTTTTAGAATTTGAAAATGATTTTGCTCAATCCGACCTAAATCAAGAATATATTTCTATTTTTACAGATTTGGCTACTGTAAATGGTCCAGGTACAGTTTCTTTTAAAGATAGTGCATTTAATCCTAAAAATTATTCTGATGTTGATCTTAAAGAAATGGCTAAAGATACTATTAAACAAGATATAAAATATCATATAAAAGATACTATTGTTGCAAAAAGACATGAAACAGCTATTGAAAGAGATCAAGCACTTCGTGAAATTCCTGTTGTTGGTGAGGTTATACAAGCTAAAAGAACAATGGATACTTTAGGTAGAGTCTTTGGTAGAAAAAGAAAATAGTTTATTTTTAAACTTTTTTTATTTTTATTAATTTTTATCAAAAACCTTTTATTTTAAAATGAATTAAATTATAATTAGAGGTTTATTATGAGTTTAATCCATCTTTTTACATTAGGTTTTAGAGAAAATTATTTAATTCCAGGTTTAATTATTGGAATTATAATGGCTTCTTGTGCTTTTATAAGATTATCTTATCTATTTTCTTATTATGGTATTAGTAAAAGAAATAGTCTTATTTTAAGAAGTATTTCTTCTATTTTTATTATTGTTTGTTCAGCTAATGTACAATCAACTGTTACTTTATTAATAGCTTATTTATTTGGATGTTCTCTTTTAGTTGATATAATTGGAATTATCTATAAGTTAATTAGTAAAAAAGGATTAAAAATTCATAAAAACGGTATTTTAGCTATTATTTTATTTATCATTGTAGTTGCTTATAGTGCATATGGACTTAGTACTGTTAGTGAAACAGATTATAATATAACTACAGATAAAACAAATGAATCCTACACTATTTTATACATAAGTGATATTCATTATGATACAATTCAAGATCCTAATATTTTAGTTAATAAAATTAGTGAAATGAATGCTGTTCATCCAGATTTCATTGTTTTAGGTGGAGATGTAACAGATGAAGGTACAAGTAGAGAAAGTATGATAAAAGTATTTGAGGAATTAGGTACTTTAAACTCTACTTATGGTACATACTTTATATATGGAAATCATGATAGACAACCTAAAGTAGGAGATTATAGAGATGGAACTAAACCTTATTCTAATGATGAATTAGTTTCTGTTATTAAGGAAAATAATATTACAATACTTGAAGATGATTCTGTTGTAATTAATAATGATATTGTATTAGTTGGACGTAAAGATGCAGGTCATGGTAATGATATTAAAAGAGCTTCCATATTTGATTTAGTTAATGATAATAAGTTTGTTTTAGTTCTTGATCATCAACCTCTTGATGAAGGTAATGTTTCTAAAGTAGCTGATTTAATGATTTCTGGTCATACACATGGAGGTCAAATATTCCCTTATGGTTTAGTAACAGATTTAAGTGGGAAACCAAATTATGGTCTTTATAGTTTTGGTACTATGAAAGAGATAGTTTCTTCTGGTTTCTGTGGTTGGGGAATTCCTCTTAGGAATGAGTGTAATTGTGAGTATGTGGTGGTTAGGGTTAATTAATTTATATTTTTTTAATTAATTATTATTTTAATTAATCATTCTTAATATTTTAATAGCTATTTGTTAAATCATATTTGAAGTGATCATTCTTAATGTTTTGGTAGTTCTTTGGTCAATCGTATTTTTGTAATTATATTATCTATGGTCCGTTAGTAAAATAAGTAAAAACACACTTTTTCGCATTGAGATAATTAATTATATTTTAATCATTTATTATATCTTCCATCTTTTGTCCAAAGATAAGGAGTAAAATCTCTTCCATTTTTATTAAGTATTTTTAAAAATTCTTCTTCTTTTGATTTATGGAAATAAGCATAATCTGGATAATAAAAATCATGCATTATAATGATTATATCTTCTATTTTCCAGTCTTTTTTAATTAATTGTTTGATTAATTCATCTTTATTTTTTGCAAAGAATAAATGTTCTTTTATTAACTTATCTTCTTTATCCTCAAATGTATCATTTAATACATCTTTAAATATATTTAATAATTCTTCTAATGATGATCTAAGCATATATTTATCTTCTATTATAGCTTTACCTCTATGTACAACATTACAACGGATTGTATAATAATATTTAAGAGAACCTTCAGGATTTTCTGCATCTAATTTATACATTTTTATATCATCTGCAGAATATACTTTTCGTCTACTTTTTGGATTTACATGCTTTTTAAGCCCTTCTTGGAATGCTTTTTCATTTGCAAATTTTCTATTGTTTTTACCTTTACTGTCTTCATTATATTTTAAACTTGTATATCTATCTATTGCAGACCATAATAACATATAATTCATTTGTAATTCAAAGAATTCTTTAACATCAAAGTGATCTGAGCTAATTGATTTTAAATTTTCTTCAATTAATTCAATAGCTTCTTTAAAGAAAGGATCATTTTTTCCATTAAAATTTTCATCATCATATTCAGGTACAGAACTTCCTAATCTTGGGTTTACTCCAAATAATACATTTACTTGTGTATTATCTAAGTCAATAGTATCCCATTCATATAATGCGCTTGATTTTGTATTACTAATTGTTTTATATGCTTTTTCTTTATCTTCTTCTTTAAAGTAAATAATATATCCATTTGTTTTAGAATAATTAGCTATTTCTTTTGTTATGATTGGAACTCCATCTCTAACAAGCATTCTATGGTCTATTTTGCTTTTTTCATATTTTTCTACATATTGTTCTATTTTAGAATATGCTAATTGACCAGGTTTAAAAATTCCATAGGCAAAAAATGGTAAATTAATATCAGATGGTGGTTTTAATGATTCATTTCTATTATTCATATTTCTTCTTCTGTAATTTCTTGGTCTTCTCTCTTCTCTAAACTCTCTTCTTGGAGGTCTTCTTTGCCTATTTGTTTCATTTACCATATTTTCACCATCTATTGAATTAAGTATAATTATCTTTTTGTAAGTTGTTATTTTTATAATATTTTATAATTTTTTAATGATTTTTGTTAAAATAACCGAAAGATTTAAATAATATGAAAAACATGGTAATATGTTCTAACAAAAACACCAAGTGTTAGAGCAAGCTTAAAAATTACACCAAGCTTTTTTTAAACAATTTAATCAAGCTTTTTTAAATAAACTTTTTTTATAAAAAAGCTTTACTAAACTAAAAGGAGGCCATCATCATGAATGATATTAAATTAATTAAACAAAACAAACCTGAGTTCAACGAACTCTTTGAAATGATTTCAGCAATTAAAAACTTCCTTGAGGAAGATGCTGATATTAATAATACAAAATGGAATGAAAATATTGATAAAATATTAGATTTCCAAGATGAAAATGGAAGCTTTAGCTTATTAACAAGCTATAGAGTTCCATCAGATGCAAGAGTGGACTTCTGCCACACACCAACTTACATCTGCACAGCTATTCTTATGAAAGCATATTTAACTGATTCTACTTTAAAAGAAAAAGTAGAACAATCCTTAATTAAAGGATTAGAAATGTGCTGCTTAAGAAATCTTACAGGCCATGGATACGATGGACTTAAAGGGCAAATTGAAGCTTTAAACATCTTTATAGAAGGTGGGCTTCGTGAATTTATAGATCTCCACAGAGATTTAAATCCAAAATTCACAGAAATGATATTGAATATTCAATATCAATTTAAAGCTCTTGAAGCACATAAACAATTCAATGGCCCATGGGGAGAAGATTATAAGGAAGACATCCTTAAAATCAACAAATACTTTGCAACTAGACAAGTATTTGTCTATGGAACCCTCATGAAAGATGAAGGAAACCATCATTTCCTTAGAAATAGTGCTTTTATTGAAGCAGCTATTATAAAAGGATATGATATGTATAATGTAGGGTACTTCCCTGCAATTATACCTGGAGAAAACATAGTTATTGGAGAACTTTACGAAGTTTCAGTAACTGATATGCCTTCCATAGATATGCTTGAAGGTGAAGGAAGCCTTTATATTCGCAAATGCGAAATAGCACAAGGAACTTCTGGAGAAAAAACCTTAGCATACATCTATGAATATGCACAAGATGTATCTGACCTTGAACAAATAAGTTCTTGGAA
>JAKSUH010000107.1 GCA_024413395.1 archaeon | reverse complement strand
AAATAAAAAATTTAAGGAGTTAATCTGTGTCTGTCTCTTGGGAAGAGAACAGTCTCACGGATGTTTTCAACTCCAGTTAAAACCATAGCTAATCTGTCAGCACCTACACCCCAACCAGCGTGAGGAGCCATACCATATTTAAATGCATTTAAGTATGCGCCGAAACCATCTGGGTTTAAATCTCTTTCTAACATTTGTTTAACTAATAAATCGTATTGATGAACACGAGTAGCACCAGATGAAATTTCTAAGTTTTTATACATTAAATCAAATGCACAACTAATTTCAGGTCTTTCTGAATCAGGCATTGCATAGAATGGTTTAATAGCTAATGGCCATTGAGTTAAGAAATAGAAACCATCTTGAATATCACCTAAAGCTTTTTCAGCTTCTCTAGAAAGGTCTTCACCCCATTCCATATCTACACCTTTAGAGTTGATAATATCTACAGCATCATCATAGGTTACTTCTGGAAAAGGTCCTTCTGGGATATCTAAAGTGAAATTTAAAGCTTCAAGTTCTGCAGCACAATTTTCTTTAGTTGATTGAAGAACTTTAGTAATCATACCATCTAATATTTTCAGAACATCTCTATCATCCATGAATGAAGCTTCAAAATCGATAGAAACTGCTTCGTTTAAGTGTCTTAAAGTATCGTGTTCTTCTGCTCTGAAAATTTGTGCAATTTCAAATACTTTGTCAAATCCTGCACCCATCATCATTTGTTTATATAATTGAGGAGATTGACCTAAAAATGCTTCTTTTTCAAAGTAAGTAATTGGGAAAAGCTCAGTTCCTCCTTCAGTAGCAGATGCTACGAGTTTAGGAGTGTTAATTTCGATAACTTCATTTTCATAGAAGTATTCACGAATAGTTTTGAACATGTTAGCTTTAATTTTAAAAATTGAACTAACATTTGCTTTTCTTAAATCTAAGAATCTTGAGTTTAATCTAGTATCAATTTCAGCTCTAACTTTTTCTGTTGGATCTAAAGGTAAAGGTTGGTTAGATAAGTTTAAAATATTAATTTCAGCTGGAATTATTTCAACACCATTTGGTGCTTTTCCTGCTTCTTGAACTGTACCTTTAATAGCTACAACAGATTCTTTTCTTAAAGCTCTTAAATCTTCTAATATGGATGGGTCAACTTTTTTACTTGGTGCTGTGATTTGCATAAGACCATCTCTATCACGAATAATTACAAAGATGATTCCACCTAAGTCTCTAATTTCATGTACCCAACCCATTAAAAGAATTTCTTCACCAGCAATTTCAGGTGAAATATCTTTAGAATAATGAGTTCTTCTTAAAGTACCTAATGAATATTCCATTTTATTACCTCTAATAATTTTAATTTTAATTTATTACGTATTAATCATAAAACTAAATCATAAGCTATGAATTTAGTTAAATATTATAAAAAGTATGAATTTTAATACCTAAATAAAATAACATTATAAATATATATTATTTATTAATTAATAAACTTTTAAAAAAAGAGAAGATAGCTGAAAAAATTCAGCTAAAAAAAATTAAATTAATTTCTTTTTTTAATTACATAACTTATTCCAAAAGCAACAAGTAGTGTAATTATAATTCCAATGATTGATTCTCCAATTTCCCCAATTTTTCCTAAATGTTCAAAGGAACAGTGAGGAAGTGGAGAACTAACTGCAGCAGTTGCTACTTCTTCAGGAACATTAGAATCTTCTAAAGTTTTTTCTAATCCATCAGGATTGCTTGAAGCTAAGAATGGTGCTATACAAGCAATTGCTATACAAATAATAACTGCAACAATGATTAATGTTTTATCAGATTTACTAAGACTCATTTTAAGCACCTTTATTCCATGGTAAAAGATCAGGTCTAAATTTTTCTAACGCAAAAATTACTATACAAGTTAATGCTGCTTCAATGATTCCTATAAATACATGGTAAAGTACCATAGAAGTAAGTCCTATCCATAATGGGAATGTTCCAGCAATAGCTAATTCTATAGCCGCAGCAATTGCAGCAATTACAGTTGCAAGCCATGCAACAAGGGCAATGGAAGGATATTTACCAATAACTCCATTTAATGCTTTGTAAGTTCCAAGACCAACAAATCCACCAATAATACCCATATTCAATACATTAGCTCCAAGAACGGTTATTCCACCGTCTCCGAAAATTAAAGCTTGAATAAGCAATATACAAGTAAAAATAATTACACTTGCTTCAGGTGCTAAGAATACTAAAGCCACTAGTGCTCCTCCAACCATGTGCCCACTTGTACCAAAAGGAATAGGGATATTCATAGTCATGATTGCGAAGATACCTACAGCTAAAACCGCCATTAAAGGGATACGTTTTTCATCAAGATTTTCTCTAGACCACCTACTAGCAAAGTAAATTGCAACTATTAATATTACATAATAGATTGCACATTGCCAAAGTGGTATAAAACCATCAGGTATATGCATGATATAATTTCTCCTATTTATTTCTCTTAAAAAATTTTAGTAATACTTTTTTTAGTAATACTTTTTTGCTATTTTCATAAATAAAAGTAATACTTAATACATAAGTTAATACTTTTTTTCATGTTTAAAAGAGTAGTAATACTTTTTATTCTAAATACTCTACTCGACAACATTAATTTTAAAATTAAAGATATATAAATCTTTTTAAAATAATAAATAAAGTATAAAATAAGAAGTAAAAATAATACTTTTTTATGAATAAATAAAAACTATTTAATTATTAATCGATATCGATTTATATGGCCTATTTAGTCAAATAAAAACCTTGTCTATCCAAGAATAGAAAGTATTTTATATATGAGCCAATAATTATTATTTAAGAAAGTAATGAGTTTATTTGCTTAGGAAAGATAATTTATAATTGTATAAGGATGAAGAGAATGTTAAAAAGAAGCCATATAATTTTAATGATTTTAATGATTTTTGCTATTAGTAGTTTAACCGCAGTTTCAGCTACAGATATAGAAAATAACACTGTATATGAAAACAAATATAATAACGTTGATGTAATAGAATGTGAATGTTGTTCCTTTGTAATTCAAGAAGAAAATAATGAAACAATATTTTCATTTAGACAAGACAGTGTTGTAACTCCAACATCTGCAGGTTTACGTATAGAAACTCAAGATGTGCAAGGTCATAGTTTAGTAAAACAAAGAGTTGATTCAAATGAACGATATTTTGCACATGCACTTATTCTTGATAATGGTGGATTATAAGCCAAGGAGGCAGCCAATATGGTAATGCAAATAGAAACATAGCAAATATCTCATTAGAAATGGTAGATAATAATAATATTACTTATTCAGGTCTTGAAGAAATAAGACAGATTCTTATTCCATATGGAATGGGACATGTGTTGATTAAAGCTCCAGACGGAAGATTTGGTATTGTATTAGTAGAAAAAAGTTATATTGGTGTATTAAAACCTAGAGAATTTTTAACAGTTCCTAATGAAATCCAATACTTGAATCGTGGAAATTATAAAGATTATGGTGATGAACCCGTTCAAGCAATCATTGAAATTTGTTCATGGGATGAATCTGGTGAAAATTTAAGAGACCAAATGACTTATCATTGTAAACCACATCTAACAGAAGAAGGTGTATTTTATGGTTTCGATTTATATGTTACAAATTGTAATGGAATAAACATAGGTTTAAACAAATCAGATTGTGTGGTTCCTTTCTATTATAAAGATGTTTACTATCCAACATCAGTTATTCCTGAATACCCAAGAAATATATGTTGGTACACATATTTTTTAGAAATGAACCAATTAATAATGTTTTTGAATTAATCGAACCTATTAATAGTTCAGTTGTAGGTGAACAAGTAGAATTTAAATATAAGATTAATAATATCCTTGATGGATGTACTGTTATATTTAATTTAGATGAAAATACAGAATTTAGGAGTGCAAATATAACAAGTGGTTCTTATTATTATGATACAGATTCACATAAGTTATATTGGACTTTAAATGAAACAAGAGCAGATAAAATAATTTCAATGAATATTAAACCAATTACTTCTGGTAATCATACTATCTACACACATATAATGAGAACAAACCTTAATACAACATTAAATTATAATACAGTAAACTTTAATGTAATAGAAAATAATACTAATGAAAATTCTTCATCTTTAATAGCTATCTAATATTAGTATGTGTAGATTATTAGTTGGTGGAATTAAATTGAAAAAATAAATTTAAAAATGAGAGATTAGAAAAAACTCTCCCAAACTTTTTCTTTTTTTAGATTATCTTATTCTACGTTTAATAGAATCAGCATGAGCAAAGAAACCTTCATATTCAGCTATAGGAACACAAGTATTAGACAATTTTTCTAAACCCTCTTTTGAAATAGTCTGAACAGTTGGTTTTTTAATAAATGCTTCTGTTGAAAGACCAGAATACATTTTTGCTCCACCACCAGTAGGTAATACATGATTTGTACCAGAACCATAATCACCACAAGCTACTGGAGAGTAATCTCCTAAAAATATTGAACCAGCATTCTTAACTTTAGATAATGTATCTTCATTATCTTCTGTTAAAATAATTAAGTGTTCTGGTGCATATTCATTAGTAACATAA
>JAKSUH010000106.1 GCA_024413395.1 archaeon | reverse complement strand
TATTTATAATTATAACAAGAGGAGGGAAAAAATGATAAAAATATACGTATATCGATTTAATCCAGATGCGGATGAAGAACCTTATTTTGAATGTTATGAAATTGAAAAAACCCCTCAAATGAAAGTTCTTGATGCTTTACAAGCTATTAATGACAAATATGATGAAGATATAAGCTTTAGAAGTTCTTGTAGAGCAGGACAATGTGGTTCTTGTACTATTAAATATAATGGAAAAGGTGCTTTAGCTTGTCAAAGCGAAATTAAAGATGGTGCAATTATTGAACCTATAAATTTACCAATTATTAAAGATTTAGTAGTTGATAGAAGCTCAATTGAAGAAAAAGTAAAAGAACTTAATTTAGAATTACAATGCGAGAAAAATAACTCCATTAATAAAGAAGTAAATAATTCAAATATTCAAGAAACAAAAAAGGTTAGAAGTTGTATAGAATGTTATTCATGTCTTGCATCTTGTCCTGTTGTTCAACATTTCCAAAACGAATTTGGTGGACCTTACTTTATGAGATATATTTCCAAATTCACATTTGATCCAAGAGAAGAAGATAGACTTCAAGATAGCTTAAAAGAAGGATTATACAAATGTACCAGTTGTGGAATGTGTAAATCAGTATGCCCTAAAAATATTAACACCTTTGGTGATGCTATAGAAAAATTAAGGGCTATTGCAGTAGCAGCAGATGAAGGACCTCTTCCAGAACACGTTGTTTTCAAAGAAAATATTTTAGAAGATGGACGTTCTGTTGATATTAAAACTGGAAGTTTTATTGAAGAAATTAATAATTCTGATTTAATTAACAAAGATTCAAAAATAGCTTTATTCACTGGATGTATACTTGACTATAGATTACAGAAAGTAGGATATGACTTAATTAAAGTGTTAAAAACAAATGGTATTGAAATTGATGTTCCTAAAGGACAAGTTTGTTGTGGATCTCCACTTTTAAGAACTGGTCAAATAGACATTGTTCAAGGCCTTGTTGACACTAATAAAGAAATATTTAAAGAATACGACACTGTATTAACTGTTTGTGCAGGTTGTGGAGCTACTTTAAAAAATAATCATCCAGAATATGGCAGCGAATTAAATGTAATGGACATTAGTGAATTTTTAGTAGACAAATTAGACTATTCTAAAATGAAAGAAGTTAACAAAAAAATTACCTGGCATGACCCTTGCCATTTAAGACGTGGCCAAGGAATTAAAGAAGAACCAAGAGAAGTTATTAAAAATATTCCTGGTGTTGAATTAGTTGAAATGAATCATCCTGCTCAATGTTGTGGTGCAGGAGGAGGAATTAAATCAGGTGAACCAGAAATAGCTTTAAAACTCGCAAGTGAAAAAGCTAAGATGATTAAATCAACTGAAGCAGAAGCCGTAGTAACAATTTGTCCATTCTGTCAAACAAATCTTAAAGATGGATTAGAAGCAGAAGGATTACCTGAAGTTAATACTTTAAATATTATTGAACTTTTAAAACAAGCTTATGAATAAGAAGTTGATATTATTAGCGAAATAAACGTAGCAGAAAAATTAAAAAATAATGTTTTCGTAGTTTTTGTTGAATGCGAAACCCCTGGAAACATAGGATTTTTAGCTAGAACAATGGCAAATTTTGGTTTAGAAAAATTAGTGCTAATTAATCCACCAGAACTTACTCCAGAGGCATTTTATCAAGTTACACATGGAAAATATATTGTAGAAAATGCTACAGTTTATAAAACACTTGATGAATTCTTTGAAACTGAGAAAATAGATTTTAAAATAGCATCATCAGGAGTTGCAGGAGGAAGTTATAACCTCTCAAGAATTCCAATAAAACCTGAAGAACTTGGAAAAACAATTAATCCAAATTATAAAACAGCTATTTTATTTGGAAGAGAAGGTAATGGTTTAACAAATGAAGAAGTAGACTCTTGTGATATAGTAGTTTCCATTCCAGCTGATCCTAATTACCCTATAATGAATATATCTCATGTAGGAGCAATTATACTCTATGAGATTTTCAAAAAGGTTTATGAATATGGTGTAGATGGATTAGAAGAGATGACTTTAATTGAAAAAGACTATCTATTAAAAGAAATGGAAGAAATTATAAACACATTAGACATTCCAGAACATAAAAAAAATAACGGTTATAAAGTCTTTAAAAATATGATTAATAGAGCATTCATAACCGGTCGTGAAGCCCATACTTTTATGGGAATATTAAGAAGATTAAAAAAGAATTTAAAATAGATTTACATGAAGAAAATAACATTTGCAGACATTAGTATATTTTTGGTGGATAAAGTATTTCACTGGAGATTTTGGATAGCAGGAACAACAAGAAAATCAAAAATAATGAAAACAATAATAGATAATTTGTT
Source organism: archaeon (assembly GCA_024413395.1). Lineage (GTDB taxonomy): Archaea > Methanobacteriota > Methanobacteria > Methanobacteriales > Methanobacteriaceae > Methanocatella. Next base: position 2,253 of record JAKSUH010000106.1, on the reverse strand, counting down.
ATTCCAAACTGATGATGTTGCTATTATTCCAAATACAAAAAGTATCAACATAAATCAGAAAATAGAATCAGAAGGTACTGAATTTTTACCAACAGATGTCTTAAAAGAAGTTATTAAAAAATGTGATGATATCTACATTATGAACGACTGTTTATGTAGAACTTCAAATAAATGTAAAGATTATCCTCAGGACATAGGTTGCATCTTCCTTGGACCAACAGCAAGAAAAATTCCTAAACATTTATGCCATAAAGCAACAAAAGAAGAAGCTATAGCTCATGTGAATGCTGCTGATGAAGCAGGACTTAGTCATTTAATAGGTAGGAATAAAATTGATAGTATGTGGATGAATGTACATCCAGGAAAAAGTTTATTAACCATTTGCCACTGCTGTCCATGTTGTTGTTTATGGAAAGTTGTACCTAACCTTGAAGAATCAATTCAAGAGAAAATTTATAGATTACCTGGAGTTTCTATTTCACTAGATGAAGACAAATGTAAGGTATGTAAAAGATGTTTAAGAGATATTTGTTTATTTAAAGCAATAGAATTTAAAGATGGTAAAATTATTATTAATAAAGATCAATGCAGAGGATGTGGACACTGCGCAAATATATGTAAAGATAAAGCAATTTCAATTTCATACACTGATGACTCAATACAATCAGTGATTAATAGATGTTATAATTTAATAGAGGAGTAAAAATGGCCATTTTAAGTGATAAAACAATTAAAGAATATTTAAAAGAAGGTAAAATAGGAATTGAACCTTTAGAAGATGAAAAACAAATCCAACCTTCCTCAGTAGATATGAGATTAGGTGATGAATTTAAGGTATTTAAAGTAATTAGAAAACCTTACATTGACCCTAAAGACCCTGAAGATGTAGCAAGTTACATGGAATCTACTGTAGTAGAAGAAGGTGAAGCATTCATTATTCATCCAAATGAATTTGCATTAGCTACTACTAATGAGTATGTAAAAGTCCCTGATGACCTTGTTGCTAGAGTAGAAGGTCGTTCTTCAATGGGAAGATTAGGAGTTACAATGCATGTAACTGCAGGATTTATTGATCCTGGATTTGAAGGAAAAATTACCTTAGAAATCTCAAATATTGGAGCTATGCCTGTAGCTTTATATCCTGGTCAAAGAGTTTGCCAAATTGTATTTGAAACGATGACTACTCCTTCTGAAATACCATATGGCCATCCAAGCAGAAATAGTAAATATATGAAACAAACTAAACCTGAAAGTAGTAGAATTAAACAAGATTACGAATTAAAAAAAATAGGAAGTTTATATTTATGAATCACGATAAAATGACAAATATTAGTGCTAAAAGAGGATTTTTATGGCCTTCTTTTGAGATTTACTCAGGAGTTTCTGGTTTTACAGATTATGGTCCTCTTGGAGCTAGTTTAAAAAATAATATCATGCAAAAATGGAGAAAACAATACATTGCAGGTGAAGGATTTTATGAAATTGAAGGTCCTGCTGTAATGCCTAAAGAAGTTTTAAAAGCTTCGGGACATGTTGATAACTTTACAGACCCAATGACCAAATGTGAATCATGTGGTGAAGTATTTAGAGCAGACCACATCATTGAAGAAGTAATTGGTGTTGATGTTGAAAGTTTAGAAAATGAAGAAATGGATAAAATCGTTTTAGAAAATAATATCAAGTGTCCTGAGTGTGGTGGAGACTTAGCTAATATTTGGAATTATAATTTGATGTTTAAAACAATGATTGGAGCTAAAGGAGATAAAGTAGGTTATATGCGTCCTGAAACAGCTCAAGGAATATTCATTTTATTTAAACGTCTTTCAAGATTCTTTAGAGGTAAATTACCATTTGGAGCAGTTCAACTTGGAAAAGCTTATAGAAATGAAATTTCCCCAAGACAAGGAGTTATTCGTCTTAGAGAATTTACACAAGCTGAAGCTGAAATATTTTTACATCCAGAAAATAAAACAACCCCTAAATTCCCTGAAATAGCTAATGAAACACTTATTTTAAGTTCACAAGAAGTTCAAATGAATGAAACTGAACCAATTAAAATAACTGCTCAAGAAGCTTTAGATAAAGGTATTGTAGCAAATGAAATGTTAATTTACCAATTATACTTAGCTAGAAAATTCTTAAATGAAATAGGAATTCCAGATGAAGTTTTAAGATTTAGACAACATTTACCTAGTGAGATGGCTCATTATGCTTTAGATTGTTGGGATGTTGAATGTTTAACTGACAAATATG
>JAKSUH010000105.1 GCA_024413395.1 archaeon | reverse complement strand
AATTTAAATAATAATATGAATAAAATAAATAAATAAATAATGAGAATTAAAGATGTTGAAAAAAAGAAAGAATCATACAATCATCACTTGATTTGATTTTTGAAGAAGGTATACATAATTTTTCCCTTGATAAAATGTGTGAAAAAGCAGGAGTAAGCTCAGGAACCCCATATGTTTACTACAAAAACAAAAAAGACATGTTAAGCCAATTATTTAATCATTGTTATAATGTGATTTTTAAAAAATTTAAAAATTGTCTTAATGGAAAAAATACTAAAGAAAACATCTATAATTCTGCAAATTATTTATTAAAACAACTTATTGAGCATCCTAAAGAATATTACTATATTGAATACATATTTTTAAATAGAGATTTAGTTAATGAAGAAGACCTAATAGATAACTTTAATTTTAAGGAAGTAAAAGAAATATACGATAGTGCTGTTAAAGAAGACCTTTTAATTACAAAACATCATTTAACTCTTATTGCATTGGTCTTTAGACTAGGTATTTTTTATATAGCTACAGAAAGGGATGTCAAACTTCAAGATTTAGAAGATCTTATTAGAATTTCTGTTGATAGTGTATTAAAGTAAGTGATAAAATGAGAAGAAAAGATGAAACAAAAAAACAAAGGATTATAGATTGCTTACTAAAAATAGTTAAAGATGAAGGCATCCACACATTTCAATCGAAAAATTAGCTAAAGCTGCAGATGTTAGTGCTGGAACCCCCATGTTTATTTTAGAGATAAACAAGATATGATGTCAAAAATTTATGAAGATATAATAAATAATGCAATTGAAGGATTAGAAGAAAAGATAGCTAAAAAAATACATTTGAAGAAAAATTATTACTAGTTTGCGACCAATACAACAAATTCAATATAGAAAACCCATATCAAAGTACATTTGTTTATATTGTTGAAAAAAATAAATTATTAGAAAACCCCAACCATACATTAATATCTTCACATGTTCAAAAATTACTTGAAGAAGCTATTGATGCAGATGTAGTTAAAATAAAAGATGTAAGTAAATTATATAGTATACTATTTGCACCAAGACGATTAATTATAAAAGATTCAGTAGTCTATGATAAACCAATAGACAAAGAAAAACTAGAATTTGTCTCTAAACAATCAGTAAAAACAATATTAAAATAAAAAAAAGTTAAGAAGATAATAGCTCATCAAAAGCTACTATCAATTTATCAATATCTTCTTTTGAAGCGATTAAAGGTGGTACAAACCTTAAAACATTACCTACAGTACAGTTTATCAAAAATCCTTTTTCTCTGAATTTATCAACAAATTCACCACCAGGTTGAGTTAATTCTACACCAACAATTAAACCTTTACCTCTAACTTCTGCAATTAAGTCATATTTTTCTTGTAATTTAATTAATTCGTCTTTGAAATAATTTCCAACTTCATTAACATTATCTAAGAAACCTTCAGAAGTTAATTCATCAAATACAACATTAGCTGCAGCTGCTACAAGAGGTCCACCAGCAAAAGTAGTTCCATGATCACCTGGGACAAATCCAGTAGCTACTTCTTCAGTTGCTAATATTCCACCCATAGGAACTCCTCCACCGATTCCTTTAGCCATAGTCATAATATCTGGTTTAATATCAAATAATTCATGAGCAAATAATGAACCAGCCCTACCAAAACCAGATTGAACCTCATCTACAATAAGAAGAATACCCTTTTCTTTACAAAGAGATTCTAAACCTTTAAAGAATTCTTTAGATGGAACATTAACTCCACCTTCACCTTGAATAGGTTCAATGATAATAGCTGCAGTTTCAGCAGTTATTGCTTCTTTAATAGATTCTAAATTACCATATTCAACTTTTTTAAATCCTTTTGGCATATTTTTAGCATAAGGTGCACTGTATTCTGGATGATCAGTTACAGCTAAAGTTAAAATAGTTCTTCCATGGAAAGAACTTCCACAATAGAGAATTTCACTTTTACCCGTGTATTTTAAAGCTAATTTAATAGCTCCTTCATTTGCTTCAGCTCCTGAATTTGAATAAAAAATTCTATCAAAACTAGTTGCATCGATTAATTTTTTAGCATAAACAGTAGCGGGTTCATTATAGTAAATACTAGAAATATGAATTAATTTTTCAGCTTGATCTTGTATAGCTTTTACAAGTCTTGGATGATTATGACCTAAACAATTTACAGCAATTCCTGCTAAAAAGTCATAATATTCATTACCATCAATATCCCAGACTTTAATTCCTTCACCATGGTCTAAAACTATTGGTTGTCTTGTAAAAGTATTAATAAAATACTTATCTTCTATATCAATAAGTTCTTGAGTATTCACGTCTTTTTCCTCCTTAATTTATTCTAAACATATAATTTATACTTTTAAATATATAAGTATTAAGAGTACAATAGATTTTTTAATCCATAAACTTTATGTTATAAGAAAATATAATTAATAAAAGAAATTAAAAAAAATTGGTGAAAAAATGAAAAAAGCAATTATTGAAACTGAAAAAGGAGAAATTGTATTAGAATTATTCCCAAATGAAGCTCCTGGAACCGTGGCAAACTTTGAAAAATTAGCTAATGATGGATTTTACGATGGATTAACTTTCCACAGAGTAATTCCTGATTTTGTTATTCAAGGTGGATGTCCTGTAGGTAACGGTACTGGTGGACCTGGTTGGACCATTAAATGTGAAACTGAAGGAAACCCTCACAGACACGGTACTGGTGCATTATCTATGGCTCATGCAGGTAAAGATACTGGTGGAAGTCAATTCTTTATTACTCATTCACCACAACCACACTTAGATGGTATTCACACTGTTTTTGGACAAGTTATTGAAGGTATGGATGTTGTAAATGCTATCCGTGCTGGAGATAAAATGCTTAAAATAACCATTCAAGGTTAAATAAAAAATAAATAAAAAAGAAGTTGTCAAACAACTCCAAAAAACTTCTTTTTCTGAAATTTATTCTGTGTTAAATTTTGCTTTAGATTTAATTCCTACTAAAGATGCAAAAATAGCTAAAACACATAAACAATCACAAACAAAACAAATCGATTGAGATCCTTGAACAATTTGTGCTGCAAGTCCAGTACTCATAGCTGCATTACCTAATACCCAAGCAAATACTAAAGTAAGCATTCCTAAACTCATTGTTTGACCTATAGTTCTCATAGTTGCTTGAGAAGCAGATGCAGTTGGTGCGAATTTTGGAGGAACAGAACTCATTATTGCATTCATATTTGGAGATGAGAAAAGTCCCATACCAAGACCTTGTAAAATCATAGCTATAATAACAACATATAATGGAGTATTTGCATCTAAGAAAGATAATATAAAGATTGCAATAGCTGCAATTGTCATTCCAATAGCTGCTAATTTTTGAGGATGTATTTTATCAGATAGTTTTCCTGCATTAGGAGCCACAATAGCCATTACAATAGGAGTTGCAATTAAAACTAACCCCACCATTTGAGTATTCCAACCTCTAACATATTGGAAATGGTAATTTAAGATAGTGGTAATTGCCATAATAGCTAAATAACTACATAAAGCCGCAACATTAGATGATGAAAATTTAGTATTTTTAAATAAATTAACATTAAATACTGGAGTTTTTTGTTTTAACTCATAAACAGCAAATATTATAATTAAAATTATTCCAATAATAAGAGATATTTTTCCAGGGAATGTAATAAGTGATGTAAATCCATAAATAAATGCTAAAATACCAATAGAATAAATAATAGAACCTACTTTATCAATTGAATCTCCAGCAAATGTTTTCCATTCTCCAGGAATTTTTAAAAACATTAAGATTATACAGATTACTAAAAATGGAATTACAAATGCAAAAATAGCTCTCCAACTGAAATAATAAGTTAAAGATCCAGAAATAACTGGAGAGAAAGAAGTAGCTAAATAAACTCCAGTAACAGTTAAACCTAATGCTTTACCTCTATTCTTAGGAGAAACAGCTTGAACAACCATAGCAGTTCCTGAAACATTCACTAAAGCTAAACCTATTCCTTGTACAACTCCAAATATCATGAAAGGTACTGTTGAAAAAGAAAGACAAGCACATATAGAACCTAATAAAAATACAATAGTACCAATAATTAAAGATTTCTTAACACCATATTTTCCAGATATTTGACCTGCAGGAACTGTAAAAACAGCACAGGCAAGGAAAAATATTGTTGTAATCCAATTTTGGACAACATTAGTCATACCAAACTCAGCACCGATGACCGGAACACCGACAACTACCCCATTTGATAAAAATACTCCAAAAAAGGATGTTAAAAAACAAACCAAAATTGCAACATTTTCTGTGTCAAATTTCATTATTTCACCCTTAAAAAATATGTTTTAAAATTTATAATTCTTAATATATTTAAGTTTCTATGATAAATTATTATGTAAGATGATTAAATTAACATAGTAAAATGTAAAAGATTTAAATCTTAAAGAAAAATGCAATAAAGTTTCTAAAAGTAGATAGAAGAAGATAAACAATTATAAATTTAAAAAACTAAAATTATAATCTATTTTTTAAGTTGACTCATCAAACCAGATTTACGTGCATAATGGAAAAGATACAGTTGAACATAACCTGCATAT
>JAKSUH010000104.1 GCA_024413395.1 archaeon | reverse complement strand
GTGCAGGAATTGATTATAAAGCATATATACCCTTACTTACTATGTTAGCACAAAATGGAATTGATATATTTTTAGTGGATATGCCTCATAATCTTCCAATTTTAGATTCAGATGTTGCAGGAGACATTATGCGCAATTATAATTATAGTCACTGGTATATGGGTGGTCATTCAATGGGAGGTAGTATTGCATCCTCATACATTGCAGAACATCCAGAAAATATTGATGGGCTAATTTTATTAGCTTCTTATCCTATTAAAAATCTAAACAATACTAATATATCTGTACTTAGTATATATGGTTCAAATGATGGAGTAATAAATTTTGAAAATTACGAAAAAATTTAAAATTCATGCCAGCAAATTTCATAGAAATTATTATTAATGGAGGAAATCATGCGAACTTTGGTTCATATGGAATTCAAGGAAATGATAAAAATGCAACAATTACTCCAGAACAACAATGGAAGGAAACTGCTATTAATATTATAAAATTTATAAATTCAATACAATAGAGGAAAAAAATGAGCTCAGAAGAAACAAATGAACTTGAATTAATTCAAAAAGACCCCCACAAGCAATAAAGAAACTTTCAATACCAGTTATAGCATCATTAATATTTATGATATTAAATAACCTTATTAATACTGCATGGGTCTAAGGATTAGGTGCAGACCCCCCTTGCAGCAGTTGGTTTTGTAACACCCCCTATATATGGCGCTTATTGGATTAGGTGCAGGATTAGGTTCTGGTGCTAATTCATTAATTTCAAGAAAAATAGGAGCTAAAGATAAAAAAGAAGCAAATAATGTAGCTACACACTCAGTTATTTTAATAATCATTTTAACAATAATAATTATAGTAGTATGTACGTTATTTTTAGATAATATTTTATACATGTTAGGTGCTGCAAAAGTAATGGTTTATGCTAGAAGTTATGGATTTTTCATTATTTTAGGTATATTTTCAATATTAATATCTAATTTACTTGCTGCAATATTACGTAGTGAAGGATCTATTAAAAAAGCAACATATCCGTTTATAGTAGCTGCATTTGCAAATATGATAATTAATCCAATATTTATTTATACATTAGATTGTGGTGTAGCTGGAGCTGCTATTGGAGTTATGGTTTGTCAAACAATCTTCTGTCTTATACCATTAATTTATTGGATTTTTATTGAAAAAAGTACATACATACAAGTGAATTTTAAAGATTATAAAAGTGATTTCAGCATAGTTAAACAAATATTAAATGTAGGAATACCTGCAAGTTTAGAAGAAATCATTATGGCTATTTTAACTGCTTTAATTAACGGAGTATTGATTTATGTTGGTAATGTTACAGATGTTGCAGTTTTCTCAGCAACTTGGAGATTAGTTTGTATAGAAATTATGCCTGCTATGGATGTTAGTATAGCAGCAATTACAGTAATAGGAGCTACATACGGAGTAAAAATTGGGAAATGTTTAAAAAATCATTTAACACTTCACTTGAGATTGCATTCATAGTTACAATAGCTATCAATATTATTTTCTATGTATTTACAGGAGAAATTGCAGAATTATTTGCATATTCCTCAGCAAATGCAGGATTAGCAGTAATGATTGCTGATTCACTTAGAACAGTAGGATTATACATCGTTATTGTACCATTCGGTTTAATTGCATCATCTTACTTCCAAAGTATTGGAAAAGGAACCTACTCTTTATTTATCTCCATCATGAGAGAATTAGTCTTAATTATTTTAAGCATAATAATCTTTGCAGTAGTATTAGGATGGGGAGCAACTGGTGTTTATGTAGGTCTTGTAATAGGTGCATTAATTGGTTCAACCTTTGCATACCTTTTAGGTAAATACCATTTAAACAAACCATTAGAATTGGTACAAATTCTTAAAAAGATTAATTAACTTTAATCTTTTTTATTTTTTTATTTTAAAATTGTTTTAATATCTGAGTAAACTATTTAAAACTATTTTTCTAAGATTTTACTTATGGAAATTACAGATGAAAAAATCTTAAAAATAGCTCTTATTACTTCATTAATTGGAATATTAGGTTTAATATTTACTACACCATTAATTGAAGTTAAAAGTGTTGCTATAGAAGACATAAATAGAGGAATGATTGATGAAAAAGTTTCTATTGAAGGAACAGTAGAAGAAATTAAACCCTCTTCATCAGGAACAACCTATTTTCTTAAAATTAATGATGGAACCGGACAAATTACTTTAATTATTTTTGAATCAACACTAGCAGAGTTAGAAGATTCAAATTTAGAAATAAATGATTTTAAAAATAAAAATGTTAAGGTCACAGGAACAATTACAGAATACGAATCATCTATGTAAATAATACTTTCAAATGGAAATTCAATACAAATTATTTAAACTAATAATAATATAATTATATATAATTAAATAATTTTGAGGTTACATTAAATGTCACAAAAGAAAAGATTATTTGGAACTTTTGGAGTTAGAAGAACAGCAAATGATGTTTTAACCCCAGAGTTTGCAACAAGATTAGCTGCATGTTATGGAAGTATTGTTAAAGGTACAATTGCAGTAGGTGCAGATACCAGAACAAGCAGCCCTATGTTAAAAGATGCAGTTATAGCAGGTTTACTTTCTGCTGGTTGTGATGCAGTAGATTTAGGAACTTTACAAACACCTGCTGTACAATATGCAGTAAGGCAGTATTATGATGGAGGAATAATCATCACAGCTTCACATAACCCTCCTAAGTTTAATGGACTTAAATTTTTAGATGAATTTGGTATAGGTCTTCCTGATGAAACCGAAATAAAAGTTGAAAGTCTTTATTTTGATAGCGAACCTATTAGAGCTAATTGGAATGAAATTGGTGAAAAATTCACAAATGATAATATTATTGAAGAATATGTTCAAGAAGCAATTGCAAATGTAGATGCAGATGCAATAAGAGAAGCTAAACTAAAAGTTGTTTTAGATTGTGGATCTGGTGCTGGTTCATTTACTGCTCCTTATTTAGTAAGAGAATTAGGATGCGAATTAACTACTTTAAATTGTCAAGCAGATGGATTTTTCCCAGGTCGTGACCCTGAACCAATAGAAGAAAATTTACAAGAACTTATTTCTGTTGTAAAAGAGTTAAATGCAGATATTGGTCTTGCTCACGATGGAGATGCAGATAGAACAATCTGTATTGATGAAAATGGTTCTTTTGTTTTAGGAGATAAAACATTTACATTAGTTGAAAAACAGATGCTTAAAGAAAATGGTGGTGGAACTATTGTAACTACTGTTGCAACTTCACAAGCAATTTACGATGTTGCAGAAGAATACAATGGTGAAGTAATAGCTACTGCTGTTGGAGATTTACTTGTAGCTCGTAAATTAAAAGATACTGATGGTCTTTTCGGAGGAGAAGAAAACGGTGGTTTAATCTTCCCTAATTTTGTTTATGGAAGAGATGCAGCTTTAACTGTTGCTAAAATCTTAGAAATTATAGCTAAAGAAAAGAAAACTTTATCTGAATTAGTTTCTGAATTACCTGTATACTATTCTTCTAAAATGAAAACGGAATGTGCTGATGATTTAAAAGAACAAGTTATGTCTAATATAGCTAAAGAAATCCAAGAAACCACCGATTACGAAGTTGATACTACTGATGGTGTTAAAATCTTTAAAGATGGTGGTTGGGTTATTATTAGACCTTCTGGTACCGAACCTATTTTCAGAAGTTATTCTGAAGGTAATTCCCAAGAACAAGCTGATGAAATAGCTGAATGGGGAATTAGCTTAATTAAAAAATATTTAAATTAAATTTTATTTGCAAGTTCTTGGAAATCAATTGTTGATGGAATATCCTTATCTAACCAATGTCTAGAACATGCTACTCTATTAAGAAGCACACATTGTGGAGGAATTCCTAAACTAGTTGCTTGCCAACCTCCAGAAATGAGGTTTAAAACACAAGTAACTCCAATTATTCCAAGTTCTTCCAAATCTTTTTTTTGTTGCACCTTTTAATGAATCAGAACTGTGTGAAATTAAATATAATTCATAAGGATATACTTTAGCTACTTTATAAACATTACAATCTTTATTACATAAACTACATTTAGGTCCTAAATGTGTTTCTTTAGATTTACATTCATGTTGAGAAATTCTCATACAAGTAGGTAATAGTAATGCTTTCCTTTTTCTTTTTTGAAAATCAGCTTGGAAAATTTTATTCGTTAAATCAGCTCCAAGCATGTTTAAATGATAAAGTTCTATTGGACTATTATAAAATATGATGGCTTCTTTCATTTTATGAGATACATTATTAATTTTGAAATAATCTTCTAAATCTAGTGTATATGTACTAAGAAATTTTGATGAATTTTTAAAAAACCACTCAGATAAAGATAAAAAATCTTCTATAATTTCAGATGTTAAATTATCAACCCATTTCTTAAAATGAGGCAATTGATAAACATAATCCCCAGTAGCTTCTAAATACTCTAAAAGTAATTTAAAATTATCTTTATTGAATTCTATATCTTTTTTAGGTAAATCTCTATTAAGATATTTAGTTAAAAGCATTCCCCAACATCATCAATCAACTCTTTACTTTTTTCAGAATCATTTCTATAGTTAGATAATGTAGATAACATTTTATGTACATTAATAGATAAATCGAGTGCAATTTCTTTAAATCTATTCCAGTAAACACCAATAGCTAATGCTTCAAGTGATTCTTCTAAAGAGTTAAAATTGAATTTATCGCAAAATTCAATAAAAGCATCCACAAATTCATGAACGTCCTTATAATAAGTTTCAGATAACTTATAAGGATAAGTTAAATTCTCCATTAGTCTAACC
>JAKSUH010000103.1 GCA_024413395.1 archaeon | reverse complement strand
ATTCTGTAAAAGATTCTTTTGTTGCTGAAGGTGTAATTGTAGATAAATTCCCTATATTACCATCTATGCCTGAAGAAGTTAAAGATGCTAAAATTGCACTTGTTAAATATCCAATTGAACTCCATACTCTTAACACTAATGCTAAAATTGATTTAACTGACCCTGCTCAAATGCAAGCTTTCTTAGCTAATGAAGATGAAATGGTTAGAGATTTAGTTCAAAAAGTAATTGATTCTGGATGTAATATTTTATTCTGTCAAAAAGGTATTGATGAAAAAGCTGAAAATTACTTAAATCAAGCAGGAATTATGGCTTATAAAAGAGTACCTAGAACAGATATGAAAAGATTACATAAAGCAACTGGTGCTAAAATTATTACTGATATTGAAGATTTATCTGAAGATAAATTAGGTCATGCTGGTCATGTTTATGTTAAAAAGATTTTTGATCACAAATTAACTTTCGTTGAAGAATGTGAAGATCCAAAATCAACTACTATTATTTTAAGAGGTTCAACTCGTTACATTACTGAGCAATTAAGTAGAGCTTTAGATGATGCTTTAGGTGTAGTTTCAGCTACATATGAAGATGGTGAAGTTCTTGTTGGTGGTGGAGCTTGTGAAATCACTGTAGTTAAAAAACTCAGAGAATACGGTGAATCTGTTAAAGGTAGGGAACAATTATCTATTTTAGCTTTCGCAAATGCATTAGAAATCATTCCTAGGACTTTAGCTGAAAATGCTGGTTTAGATACAATTAATTTAATTGCAGATTTAAAAGCTGCACAAACCAAATCAATTAATATGGGATTAAATGTATTAAAAGGCGAAGTAACTGATATGAAAGAAGAAGGAGTTTTAAAACCTTTAAAAGTTAAAACTCAAGCTATTCAATCAGCTATTGAAGCTGCAGAAATGATTTTACGTATTGATGATATGATTGCAGCTAAAGGTGCATTAAATTCTACTGGACCTGATGAAAGTGGAAATGATGCTAGTGGTATGCCTCCAATGCCACCAATGGGTGGAGGAATGCCAGGTGGAATGCCACCTATGATGTAAAATTATTTTTTTACATCTTTTTTATTTATTTTTCTTACAGCGCTTATTTTTTTAATTTAAGTGTTTTTAAAGAGTTTAAAGTTACTAACTTTTGATAGACTTTAATGAATTATTTTATCAATAAGCGTTATATGTTCTTTTTTAATTAATCAAGACTTATTATATGATATTTTGTTGATTTCTTTAAGTATATCTTAAATTGATTTTCTTAAAGTTATTTTTTTTAAGTACAATTTAACTATGTTTTAATTAGATTGGGTTTAAATAAACTATTTTAGAACTTGTTTTTAAAATTCAAATCTATTTGGTTCTTTTTTTAAATAAATAGGTTTATATAATATATTTACTATATATTTTTATTATAATAAGGCATACATGTGAGTATACTATCGTTGTTAAAATAGATAAGGAGGTAGAATATTGAAAATTAAAAAACTTTATGTTGTATTATTATTGCTTATATTGTTATTTTCAGTAACTGCAATAAATGTAGTAAGTGCAACAGATGCTGTAACTGATATTTCATCTGATAATTCAGATATAGCTATTTTCACAGATGAAAATGATTTAAAAGAGAATTCAAATTATTTATCAATTAACAACAATCAAAATAATAATGTTAACTTTAATTTAGAAACTAATACTATTCAAAAAGTTAATTTAACTGCTGATAATGTAACTATGTATTATCAAAATGGTTCATGTGTCGTTGCTAGATTAACTGATTCCAATGGTACTCCTATTGCAAATCAAAATATTCATTTTTTAATTAATGGGGTTACTTATACACACCAAACTGATTCCAAGGGTTATGCATATCAAGGAATTGGTCTTTCTCCTAATATTTATAAAATAATGATTTCATATGATGGTTCTTCATTATATGAAAAAGCATCTACTGTTATGACTTTAACTGTCCAATCTACTATCATTGGTTCTGATATAGAATTATATTATAATAATGGGACTTATTATAGAGCTAAATATGTTGATGGTAAAGGTCAGCCTTTAATTGGTGCTCCTATTTCAATGAACATTAATGGTGTTTTTTATAATACTGTAACTGATTCTAAAGGTTATGGTTCTTTATACATAGGTTTATATCCTAATGTCTATATTATTACAGATTATCACCCTAATGGACAACTTTATTCAAATAAAGTCACTGTAAAACCATATATTATTGCTAAAGATGTAACTGTTGGATATCGTGAAGGTGGTTACTATCAAATGACCGTTTTAGATAATAAAGGAAATATAATTCCTTATGCTAAAGTGTTACTTAATATTCATGGTGTATATTACACTGTTGATGCTAATAGTGAGGGTGTAGCAGGTCTTCAAATTAATTTATTCCCTAATACTTATATTATGACTATGATTCATCCTGATGGTTTAATGGTTTCTAGAACTATTACTGTACTCGATAATCTTGATACTTATGAAGTTGTAGAAAATAATAGAAACTTTACTGAATCAATAACTGAAGACTTAACTTTTACTTTATATAATAGTTTAAATCATGTTTTACTTGATAGGCCAGTCGAAATTCAAATTAATCAAAAGAGTCATGTTTTAACTACTAATTCTAAAGGCCAAGTTAATTTGCCTATTGATTTTAAAGCTGGTGTTTATCAAGGTAGAATAATTTTTAATAGAGAAGATTGTTATAAACCAAGTTATAAAGACTTTACTGTTGTTGTTAATGCACTTAAACCTGTTAATATAACTATGTTGAATAATAATGTTTTATTTAATGGAGAAAATATAAGTTCATTATTTACTGAAGCAGATGGTACACCTTTAGCTAATAAAAATGTTTCAACAACTATTAATAATAAAGAAAATATTTTACAAACTAATGAGTTAGGTATTGCTACTATAGATCCTGGTTTCTCTTCTGGTGAGTTATTAGTAATATTTAAAGCTATAATTCCATTATACTCTGATAATGAATTAGTTGAAACTGTTTATGTGTATGATACTAATGTTACTACATTAGAAGTAATCAATCCTTTAATAAAAAGAGGAGAATATTTAGAAGTATTATTAAAAGCAAATTCTACTCCTATACCTGATAAATTAGTTAAGATTACTATAAATGGTGAACCTTATGTTGTTTCTACAAATGACTGGGGTATTGCTTCATTATTAATTATATTATATTGTAATGATTATCCTGCGACTATTAGTTTTGCAGGTGATGATTTATTTAAACAGTGGAAAAGTACAAAACGGAGAGAAGCATGTGAGCCTGCAGATACGAAACTTACACTAGTTGGTGATCATATTATAAAAGAAAAAAAAAAAGGTTATTATTCTGTACGTTTAACTGATGTTGATGGAAATGCTATAGCTAATCAAAATATTACTTTTACTCTTAATGGAACTTATATTAATAATAAAACTGATGATGACGGTACTGCTTCAATATTCATTAACCTTCCTGTAGGTAAATACACTGTTTATTATTCATTTGATGGAAATAAATATTATAGTTCTTCAAATGGTTTCAGTGATTTAATTGTTAAAGAAAGAAGTTCTGTTTTAACAGCAGGTTATTATGTGCAAAAACAAAATGTAGAACAAGTTGATTTCAAAAAACTTGCAGATAGTGGTGTAGATATATTATTCTTAAGCAGTGCATCTATTGCTCAATATGGTCAAGAAAGAATACAGAAATTCATTAATGATGCTCATTCTTATGGTATTGAGGTACATCTTTGGACTTCTGTTTATAATGACGGAGGTTATATATCTCCTGTTAATGAGGATGAATCAATTAATTATGAATTTATTTTTGACAAATCTGATTTAATTGTCTCTTGGTTAGATTTATGTGTAAACTTTGATGGAGTACACTTAGATCATTGTAGATTTGCTGGTGGAGCTTATAATCATCCAAATGGTATAGCTGCAATTACTGAATGTGTAGATATTATCACTAACACTATTAAAAAGTTCTATCCCGATTTAATCGTTTCAATGACTCTTATGCCTGAAAGACAAGTAAGTGCAACTCATTATGGTCAAGATATAACAGAATTAAGTAAAATTGTTGATGTTGTTGTACCAATGGCATATAAAGGAAATTATCAATCTCCTAATGACTGGATTGGAAATGTTGCTAAATGGTATCAAGAAAAATCTCAAGGTGCAGATGTCTGGATAGCACTTACAAGTTATTATTCTGATGATGATTCTAGATTATTAACTCCTGATGAATTATTAGAAAATGCTCAATCTGCAGTTGATGGTGGATCTAGTGGAGTAATTTTCTTTAGATATGGTTATTGTAATGATATTGACTTTAATGATATTGATACTCATAATATCACTCCTTCACATGATATTCCTTTAAAATATGAGGACATTCTTAATGCTGCTAGTGAATTAAAAGTTGAAATTGAAGAGAAAGGTCTTCTTCCTGCTTATGTTACTGTTGGAGAAGTAAAAGTAACCATTCCACAATTCTTATATTTAATGTCAAAAGCTATTGGTCAAATGGATGTTTCAACTAAAGATATTAATCTTATTTCTGTAGATAATTGTCATGCAGATACTGGTGATGAGATTTATGGATATTTAAATAAAAATGAGTTTATGGACGTTGCTAATAGAGTAGCTACTTACATTGAAACATATGGAGAAGCTCCTAATTATGCTTCAACCAATATTAATAATGTTAAATACTCAGCATTAATCTATACATTTAGTAGAATTTTAGCTTATTATAATGAAAATGCTGAAATCCCTGCTCGTGTTTATGTTGATAATTACTTAGATAATAGTATTTTAACTGTTAATATGAAACCAAGTTCAATACATACTGAAGGATATAAATATATTAATT
>JAKSUH010000102.1 GCA_024413395.1 archaeon | reverse complement strand
TTATAAAGAGTATTTCTTGAGTACTAAATATAAACCATCCATGTTCTTGTAGTGGTCCTGCATATAATGAAGCAGAACCTGTTAAGATAAACATACTTATAGATAATAATACCATTCCTAATGTGATAGATTTATGGTTCCCTAAATATTTATCACAAATATATCCTCCAATAAGAGGAGTTAAAAAAATAAATCCACTAAATATTCCGTAAATATTAGAAGTTAAATCCTTTGTAAAGAATAAAACTAATATCATATATAATGATAATAATATTCTAACTCCATAGAAACTAAATGTAGTTAAAGTTTCCATTGACGAAATAAAATATAATCCTTTTGGGTGTTCCATGTTATAAGATTCTTTTAAGTTCTTGTAGCTATTATAATATCATTAATTCCATGTGGAGGTACTTCAATTCTTAAATTCAAACCTTTTATAAGAGTTTCCATTCCGTTACGTCCACCAACAATATATTGATATGTTTTTTTAGGAATTAATATTATTCCATTTACTTTAATCTTATCTTTGATATTTAAGATTAATTGACTTATTTTTGAATCACCTAGGTTCATAAGACTTTCATCTAATCAAGTAATACTATTTCGAAATTTCCAGAAACTTCATCTACTTTATTAAGTTTGCATTGAACAATTTGAGGATTATCTATAAACTCATCTGTAATTAATAAGGTAGTTCCGTTAACTGTATTGTCAGTTAATAACTTTTTAATACTATTTGGATCATAAGACTCTTTTTTAATAGTTGGTTTATCTAAACCAGTACTAATTACTTGGGAGAAAGCATGATGTTCTACACTACGTAAAAATGTTAAATCTTTATGTAATGTTAAATAATCGTCATGGTTTAAGTAAATAATTCCTCCAGTTGTTTGTAAATCCTTTGTTTTTTCAAAAAATATTGGTGAATCTGTTACATTTGCTATATCTGTTTTATGATGACTTTCAAGTCTTTTTGCTATATGTTTCATTGGAATGGAGTGAGCAAAAAGATCCGAAGGTACAATGAAAAATTTTAATCCTCCATAACTATGTAACCTATATCTTTGCATTCTTTCGTAATTAAAACGTTCTGGATTTAAATATGAATCAAGAACACTATCAGTTTCATGTTGTCCTGAGATATTATCTAAAAATTCTTCATCCATATGCCCTCCACTTGGTCTACAATTAACTTCAATTAATACAGGACCTTTTTCATCGAGCATATATTCTCCATGAACAGCACAGTATTGAATTCCAATTGCATCTGCAACTTTATATGCATATTCAACCATTTCAGCTTGAGCAATTTCTAATTCATTAACAGATTCCATATAATCATAAATATAATTTCCTTCAGAAGTTTGTTTTTTGTAATATCTCCATATTGTGGTTAAACGGTGAACTCCTTTATGGGAGACAGTATTTACAATATATTCATCTCCTCTAATTCTTTCTTGTATAACAAGTTCATATTTTCCTTCACCATATAATCAACTACACCTAATGTTTTTTCTACAGCATTACATAACTCTTCTTCATTAGAACATATTGTAACACCAAAAGAACCAGCATTATGGATTGGTTTAACTACAACTTCTTTTAGATTAGATTCTCTATAATACTCTACTGCTTCTTCTAATGAAGAAATAACTTTACCTTTTATATAACGGATTCCTGCTCTTTTTAAAGCATTTTGCATCTCACTTTTTAAAGTCATTGCATATAATATTTCATTAGGGTTAGGTAATAATCCTAATTCATTTGCTAATTGAGTAGCTAAAACTACACCGTTTTCATTTCCTAGTAAAATTAATTTAGGATTAAGTTTTTTAACCATTTTAACTGTTTCTTCAAATGTATCTTGTTCAAAAATTAAATCATACTCTTCATCAATAGTTGCATATTCATCGATATACCATTCTCTTCTTTTTGCAACTTCTTCAGGTGTTCTAGAATCGAATTTAGGTTCTAAAATCACAGGTTTATAATTTCTTCTAATGATATCTTTAATAAAATTTTTTCCGGTTGAAATACAATCAACTATAATTATACTTTTCATCTGAATCAAATCCCTTTATTAATATCTCTAATTTCCATCACATATTATACATTTAAGTATAATTTTTTCATGTTGTGATTTAATATGTTATAAGTTATTTAAATACTCTTTAGTTCTTGTCTATACAATTATGAGCTTGTCTATGCAATTAAATGATTTATAACGATTTATATGTTATTAGATAAGTAAATTAATTAATATATTGATTGTATAGTAATATTATATTTTATTTTTGTATTATTATTTAAAATATATTTTTCAATAATAAAAGAAGGTTTAAACGGTGCTTTATTATCATTTAAATGTGTTTGATAATGTTGTCCGTGATTTTTCAACTTTTTTGTTGAATCTAAAGAAATTTAAAATAGAAAAATTAATTATATTAAAAAAATAAGTTATTAGACGAAATTTAATCGTCTAATTCTACGCCTGCTTTTTCAGCTACCTTACCAAGTAATATTGTTACAATAACTGCAATAATAGTTACAATAATAGCATAGACCATTAAACCAGTAAGAGCACTACCTGCTTTAAAGAATGTAGTGATTAACGCTTGAATAGCACTGTTTCAAGCTAAACCTGCAACTAATGCGAAAGCGGTAGTAACTAATGTTATGATAGTTTTAATTACTTCTTTACCGACTGCCATGTGTTTTCCCTCCTATTTTATTTATAAGATTTAAATCTTACTATAATATTTTTTAAATTGGTTTATATAAATATTACAATAATAATGTGGTTTTTATGAAAATAAAAATTAATACAACAAAAAAGTTTGAACTAATTAATATTACTTCTGAAATTAATGATTTAATTGATATTGATGAAGGAATAGTAAATATTTTCACAAAACATTCTACTTCTGCTATTGTAGTTAATGAAAATGAATCAGGTTTAATTAAAGACTTTGAAAGATTATTAAAAGATTTGATTTTAGAAGATAATGGTTATAATCATGATAAGATTGATAATAATGCTGCTAGTCATTTAAGAAGTTTTTTACTTTCAGCTAGTGAAACAATTCCTATTAAAAATAGTAAGCTTGATTTAGGAACTTGGCAATCTGTATTTTTTGTCGAACTTGATGGACCTAGAAACAATAGAACAATTGAAATCACTACTATCTCAAAATAATAGTGAATTAAACTTATAATATACTTAAAGAAACGATTGATAATATGGATTTTAAAATTATTCTGCTTATAATTATTATTGCTTTATCTTGTTTAATTGTTTGTGTTGAGATAACTGCTGATAATCAATCTTCAGATGTAGATAATTCTATTCAAATTTCTAATAATTCAAATATTTCATTAAATTATACTGAAATTGATACTGATATGAAACGTCTTTGGTATTGACTAATTGAGGAAGAATATGACATCATTAAATAATAAAAATTTATTTGAAAAAGTTTATAAAATGTTAGATGAAGTTTCTCCAGTTAATTATGACTGTGGAAAGCTATGTAATGCTATTTGTTGTGTTTATGATGAAGAAGATTATAGGAATAATGATTTAGTAATATCTCTTTTTCCAGGTGAAGAAGTAATGTATGAAGATTATGAATCTTTTGATGTAAATGTTGGTTTTGCTAGTGAATTTGAATATCCTGCTTCTTGGGGTGATGAAGTCTATTTTTAAAATGTAAAACACCTCCTATATGTGACCGTAATTTTAGGCCAATTCAATGTAGATTTTATCCTTTAACTCCTCATTTAGATGAAGAGGATAATTTACATTTAATTTTTGATGAATCTGAATATCCTTATGAATGTCCTTTAATTCATGAAAATATAGAACTTAATGTTGATTTTATAGAAACTACATTGGCTGCATGGAGATTATTAATAGAAAATCCTTTAATTTATGATTTTGTTAAAATGGATTCAAAAGCAAGAATTAAAGTTAAAAGAAAATTTGAAACTATAATCTAATTTTTTATAAAAAAAGAAAAAATAGCTATTTTAAATTTAATAGCTATTTAAAATAATCCACTTTCGTCTAAACATCTTTCGAAGTAATTTGCTTTCTTATCATATCTATCTTTAATAATTACTGCAATTATGAAAGTTGCAATACCCATTGCAATAATTAAACTTAAAGCAAATAAATAATTACTTAGATATAATCCAAGTGATGCTTCTCTTATCATTACGATTGCATAAGTCATAGGCATAAATAGACTTATGAACTGGAAGAAAGGAGCCATTACTTGGACAGGATAAATTCCACCAGTAGATAATATTTGTAATACTAAAAGAATAATAACAATTCCATTACCAGCATTACCAAATACTGAGATACAGGAATAAACAAATAACATGAATACTATCGTAATAATGTACATGGAGACTATAAATAAAGGTATATTAAGTATTTGAATAACCATTATAAAAGCACAAGCCATTGTTACTGTTGTTTGTAAAAGTCCCAATAATATGAATAATCCTAGTTTACCGAAGTACAATTCTAATGGGGAGTATTTTGGATTTAAATATCTTGATCTAACCATAACTGCAGTAATAATACATCCTACCCACATGGATAATACTAAATAGAAAGGAGATACTTCAGAACCATAATTATCTACTTTATTCATAACAGTTTTATTAATTTTCACAGGGGATGCGAAATAATTTGCTAAGTCATCTTGATTAATTCCTGCAATAGCATCTAAAGAAGATGATGCACTGCTAATGATGATGAAGCAGTTAATAATGCATTTGCTGCAGAATATGATAATAAAACAAATCCTGAAGATACTTGACTAGCTCCATTTGCTAATTGGCTTGTTTTTCCTGCAAATTCTCCAGTTACATAAGATATATTCTTAGCTATGGTACTGTTAGTAATTTTTCCAATATAATCAGCAGCACTTTGTATTTCTCCAGCAACTTCGTTCATTTGGTCTGCTCCATTT
>JAKSUH010000101.1 GCA_024413395.1 archaeon | reverse complement strand
ATCAGCAGCACTTTGTATTTCTCCAGCAACTTCGTTCATTTGGTCTGCTCCATTTGAACTTGTTCTGCACCAGAACTTACTTGACTTGCACCTGATGATAATTTAGCTGAACCAGAACTTAATCCTCCTTGTAAAGTTCCAACTGAGCTTAATGTGGTAACATCTATAGTTGAAACAATTCTACCATTAATCTCTGCATTAATTACTTTTAATGCAGACTCGGACATTCTACTTGATACAGGGTTTGTTTTTGATTAATAACATATTTTAATTCTGCATTATGTGGATTTTTACTAGTTACTGATAAAATATCCTTTGTAAAGTTCGCGGGTATTATTATTTCGGCTATATATTTTCCATTATCTACTCCCTTTTGAAGCTTCTTCTTGAGTTATAAATTGCTAATCAAATTTAGTGTTATTCTTAAGGCCTTTAACTAATTCATTACCAAAATTAATATTCTTTCCATTATATACGCTGCCTTCATCTTCATTTACAATAGCAATCGGTATTTGGTCTGTTTGATTATAAACATCCCAACAAGCAGCTATATTTAAAAGTGAATATAATGAAGGTACAATAATAATTGCAAGAATAGTGATAACTACAATTTTATTTGAGGGCAATGCTTTCAAATCTTTCTTATGAATTTCTAAAGCATTTTTCTTTAATTTTTCAAAATCCATTAAATCACCATTTTAATTAATAATATATCTTATTAAAGTATATTATATAACTTTCTTTATTGAAGTCTTATTTTTATAAATAACTTAATATTTAACTTAAAATAAAGTATTAATAGTGATGATGATGAGTAAACAAAATATAACCAAAACAGCTTTAGGATTTAAAGATTTATTTACTTCTGAAGAAGAGAAAATCAAAGGATGCTATTTTATTGTAGAAATGAATTATAAAGATTCTACATTTAGTATTTTATTTTCTAAAGATAAAAGAGGTGCTCAAAAACAATATGCTTTATTTACTAGTTTAAATGAAGCACACGATGTTAAAGAAGCTTTGAAATTAGTTAAAGTTTATTTAGAAAAATTAGATTTAAAACCTGTAGATGAATATTACAAGATTTAAATAAAAAGAATATTCATATGAATAATTTTATTCATTAATGAATATATCTTCTATTTTAACATTAAAAAAATCAGCAATCTTAAAAGCTAAACTTAAGGAAGGATCATATTTATTATTTTCAATAGCTATAATAGTTTGTCTTGTGACTTCTATTCTATTAGCTAGTTCTTGTTGGGTTAAATCTTCCATAGCTCTATAAACTTTTAGTTTGTTTTTCATTTTAATCACAGATATTTATCTTTTTTAACTATAATATTTTTTGTAATAACATAGCTGATAAGAGATATTATTAATATAACTATTAGAATGATTGCTGTGCTCATTAAGAAAGGATAAACATTTCTTAAAATTAAAATGACAACTACAATATTTATTATTAAAGCTATTGTTATACCTAATGTTGCATTTGATGCTTTACCATCTAACAATTTAGTTCTTTCATCTTCGATAGTTTTTCCATTTCTTTTTGAGAAGAAGGAATCTAAATTATCTCTATTTTTATAAACTAATGGTAACTTAATACATGTTAAAATTAATGCAATGATGTAATAAAGTATGTCTGTTGTAATAATTCCGATAATACCTAATATTGTACATAAAACAGAAATTGCAGACATTATAATTACTTTTACTGTTGGGTTCATTTTATCACCTTTTAGATTTTTATTATAATGACTTATTTACAAAATGTAAATAGTTCTTTACTAGATGTAAATAAGGTATTACACTCAAGTATATAAAAGTTTCTAAAATGTCTAAAAAAGAATATAATGACTATTTTAATAAATGTAAAAGATAGTTAAAAAAAAGAATAAAGAAGTTGAATTATAAAAATTCAATTTCAAAAGCAATAACTGGATATTCTAATTCAAAATTAGTAATAACTTCTGGAGAAACTTCTCCGAAGAATCCAGATATTTTACTATTTCTACTTTCACCAGTTACATTAGCAACTCTTCCTTCAATGAAAGTTTTATTTTCTGAGGAAGATAATTCCATTGAATAACCTAAGTTTGACAAAACAGTAGAAACTGTTGATTTCATTTCAGTAAAATTAGCTGTCGAATGACAAATTAATCCAGCTAATTTTTTACTAGTAACAGTTTTGTTTTCTTTGGTATCATCAAGATATACTACATCTCCAATTTCAAATATTTTTTGTGGTAAATCTTCGTGTTTATTATCTTCTAAGAACTCCATTAAACTGTTAATTAAACTAGTTCTAATCATGGTTCTGTCAATTGTAATTGGTCTAGCAACTTGAACATGATCTTCTTCTGGTTGGTTCATTTTTTCATAGTGTGCTTCTTCACTTGTTAACATTAAACTCATAATTTCTTGGAAGCCTAAACCAACCATAACTTCACGAATAAGTTTTTCACTTTCAAACCAAGGATGTTGTAACGCTACTGTGTTAATATCAGGTAATTTAGCTTCAATTGAGTTAATTCTATATTGTATAGCTATATTTTCAACAACATCAACTTCATGAAGAATATCAATTCTATATGCTGGAATAAATACTTTTAATTCATTATCATTAATAATTTCACTATAAAAACGTGCTTGTGATAATAATTTTTGTATATCTTCAGCATTTAAGTTAGTTCCACCAATTAATTCATTAGCTAAATCTACATGGACATTTGCTTCTTGCGGAGTAAAATCTGGAGTTATCATTGTTTTATCTTCGTAAACAACTTCCATACTTTTTACTTGTCCACCAACTTCTGCAAATGAAGAACAAATAATATTTAAACATTGATAAACTGCTTTTTCATCAGTTCCAGTTACATCAACAATAACATTTTTAGTATCTTCTTTAAGTTTAGTAAGTTCACCATTAATAATTGGAGGCATTGATAATACTTGATTATCTTTATCTAAAATTAAAGGATATTTATCAAATTTATCAATTAAATGTGCATATTTTGCACCTTTATCATGGTCTGTTAAAATTTCTTCTGGAGTCATTTCACTTGTTTGTTCTAAAGCTACAAATGCATTTTCATCTTTGCCAGTTGTAATGTAGTTAAATGGAGCAGTAATTACGTCTGCATTATGAATACCTATAGCTACTTTTTTTCTATCTCTTCCAATAACCCAATGGAGATTTTCTTGGAAATCCATGATATATTTAAGTTTATCACCAGTAAAATCAACATTTTCTATTTTAGCAAAACCTATGTATGGTCTAATTTCAGCTACTTCTTTAGATACAGTAACTTTTTCTCCTGAAGGAATAATTTCATATTTAGGAAGTCCTGTTTCCATTCCTAAGAATCCTTTAAATGATCTAGCTACTCCTTCAACTGATAAACAATCAGGACGGTTAGGGAAGAATTCAACTTTAATTTCTTCATCATCATGATCTTCAATATCACTTGACATCATAGGTAATGTGTTTAATAATTCATCTTGTTCCATATCGATTCCTAAATCTTTTAAATCTTGATATTTGAATGTAATTACTGGCATTTTTAAATACTCCAAAATTTTAAACAATAATTGTTATTATTATAAAGAAAATTGATTCTATCACGAAATGTAATGCTCTATGCTCAATTTCATTGATATGTTTTTTAATAAGTAAATTGTGACCTACATCAATTACTAAATGTATTAATGCAGCAAATAATCCAATCTTTAAGTTTAAGAATACTAAAGACATGATTATAAAATGGAAAACGGCTTCTAATATTTCATGAACTAACCATGTTTGAAGTGGAGTGTTTACCATTTCGCTAATTAATCCTCCTAAGAGAATATAAAAGTTATCTGCAATTTTCCACATGATTAATGTATGAAGCATATCACTTACTGCTAATGCAATCGCAACATAAAACCATAATAAATCCATTTTTTCACAATCCTTTAATTTATAACATTAAATTTTATATTTTTTATATATTAAAAAGTTTTTTAAAACTTTCAATTTTTTTGAATTAATTATATTTTCAAATTTTTGACTAATTTAACAAAACTATTTTTAAATAGTAATTACAAATTTATTAATATTATTTTTATTTAATCTAATATGGAGAAAATACATGTCAGAGAATAATATTCCTAAAGACTATGACCATGAAAAAGAAAAGTATTGGCAAAAGAAATGGGAAAATGATGAGACTTACAAATTCATCGGTGATAGATCTAGACCTAGATATGTTATAGATACCCCACCTCCTTATCCAACTGGCTTATTACACATGGGTCATATCTTAAATTGGGCTTATATTGATTTTAATGCAAGATATAGAAGACAAAAAGGTATGGATGTTTTATTCCCACAAGGTTGGGATTGTCACGGATTACCTACTGAAGTAAAAGCAGAAGAAACTCATAATATTAAAAAGAATAATGTTTCAAGAGCAGAATTTAGAGATATGTGTACTGAGTTAACTACTAAAAATATTGAAAGTATGAGAGTTCAAATGGCTTCTGTTGGTTTTTCACAAGACTGGTCAAGAGAATATATTACTATGACTCCAGAATATAGGAAAAGAACTCAATATTCCTTTTTAAAAATGTATGAAAAAGGATTAATCTATCAAGGAATTCACCCTGTAAACTGGTGTCCTCGTTGTGAAACAGCTATTGCTTTTGCAGAAGTTGAATACTCAGATAATACAACCTTTTTAAACTATGTTAACTTCCCACCAGCTGATGTAGCTGAACCTAGAGAAGATAATTCTTATATTCCAGCAGATGGAACTTTTGCAGATTCTAAAGTTCCTGGAGTTTTAATTGCAACTACTCGTCCTGAACTTATGTCTGCTTGTGTTGCTGTTGTAGTTCATCCTGAAGATGATAGATACAATTCTTTACTTGGTAAATATGTACAAGTTCCTTTATCTGGACAAAAAGTTAAAATTATTGCTGATGAAGAAGTAGATCCTGAATTTGGTACTGGTGCAGTAATGATTTGTACTTTTGGGGATAAAACTGATGTTGCTT
>JAKSUH010000100.1 GCA_024413395.1 archaeon | reverse complement strand
AAAGCATTTTAATCAATTTTAAAAAAAATCTACAATAGATTTTTTTACACTTGAAATATATGTTTATAAAGAATAATTTCAAATGTAAAAATCTACATCTATTAAATTTAATCTTTAAAATTTATTTTTCATTAACTATATTATGATGTTTGATTAAATAGTAAACCATGACAGAGTTAATCAAATATAGTGCGGATATAGATGTTTCAGATTTTCATGAAAAATATGTTGATGTAGAGAAATATTTGAGTCATTGTCAAGAGTGTGGTAGCATGGGTATAAATTGGAGTTGTCCACCTTATGATTTTGATCCAAATGAAATCTGGAATTCATATAATAAATTGAAAATAATTCTTTATAAAATTGAATTTGATCAAGAAACATTAGACCACACATTTAGGGAAAATGAATTAGAATTTTATTTAATGAGATTATCAAAATTTAAAATAAAATGGATGAGTGAAATATATAATTTAGAAAATGAGGACTCTTTAGGTTTATACTTTGGGCCATGTAATTTATGTGCTAGATGTACTAGGAATTTGGTATTCCTTGTAAAATGCCCCATAAAATGAGATATTCAATTGAATCCTTAGGTGGAGATGTTGTTAACTTAGTTGAAGATATATTTGATATTAAAACATTATGGGCAGAAAATGGTAAATTGCCTAAATATCTTGTTTTTGTTGGTGGACTTTTATATGATAAAAAAGAATAATATAATATAGGTGATTAAATGAAAGTAGGTATTATCGGTGGAACAGGTCCACAAGGACTTGGAATAGGTAAACGTTTAGTTATAGCTGGTGTTGATGTAATAATCGGTTCACGTAAAGAAAAAAAAGCATTAGATGTAGTTAAAGAAACTAAAGAAGAATTAAAAGATTATAATTTAGCTGAAATGGTAGGTATGGCTAATGAAGATGCTGCAGCTAATGCAGATATTTTAATTATGACTGTACCATTACAAGCTCAAGTTCCTACTTTAAAAGGAATTAAAGAATTCTGTAAAGATAAAGTATTTTTGGATGCAACTGTACCTTTAGAAACAGCTATTGGTGGCCCTGTATCTAACTTATTACACATTAATCCAGGATCAGCTGCTGAAAGAACAGCAAAAACTTTAGAAGGAACTGGTGCAAAAGTTGTAGCAGCTTTTAATAATATTAGTAATTCTCATTTAGGTAATATTCCAGAACCAATTGATTGTGATTGTTTAATTTGTGGTGATGATGCAGAAGCTAAAGAAATTGCTATTGCATTAATTGAAAAAATACCTGATTTAAGAGCAATTGATATTGGTAATTTATCAAAAGCACATTTAATTGAATCTATTACTCCACTTTTAATTGGATTGAATATTAAATACAAATCTCATTACGGTGGATTTAGAATTACTGGTGTAGATTTTGAATAGTAGTTATTTTTAACTATTATTTTTTCTTATTTTTAACTAATTAAAAAGTTATTTTTTTAATATAAAATTTAAAATTCATTATACAAAATGATTTTTTATTCGGTTTAGTTTCTTTTTTGACTACTTTTTATAATTATTATATGATTCACATTTTAAATTTTAATAATTGTTCAAATGATTAACTATTAATAAGAATAAATAATATATCAATTACTATAAATTAATGGGTTATAAAAATGAAAGTTGTTATTGTTGGTGGTGGAGCTGGAGGGATATCTACTGCTTCACATATTAGAAAATTAGATAAAAGCATTGAAATTCTAGTACTTACAAGGGATGAACATGTCGCTTATTCTCCATGTGCGATTCCTTATGTTCTTGGTGGTACTATTGAATCTTTTGATGATATTATAATGAGAACTCCTGAAGATTATAAAAAGAAAAATATAGATGTAATTACTCAAGTTGAAGTTACAGCTATTGATAGTAAAAATAAAACTGTTACTTATGAACAAGATGGTGAAGAAATAGTTATAAACTATGATAAACTTGTTTTAGCAACAGGAGGTAATCCTTTTGTTCCTCCAATGGAAGGAAATGATTTAGATGGTGTATTTAAAATCAGAAACATTAAAGATGGTGAGAAAGTTCAGGAATGGGCCAAAACTTGTAAGAATGTAGTTGTTACTGGAGCAGGTTTAATTGATATTGAAATTGCTCATAGTTTAAAGAAAATAGGTTTAAATGTAACTTTAAATGAGATGTTGCCTCAAATTGTACCAAGATCCTTAGACCAAGACATGTCAGATATATTAACTCATTATCTTGAAGAAGAGGGAATTAATGTTGTTCTAGGTAAACCAATTACTAAAATTATTGGAGAGAAGAAAGTAGAAAAAGTAGTTATTGGGAATGATGAAATAGATGCAGATATGGTTATTCTAGCTACTGGTGTACGTCCTGAATTAAAACTCGCAAAAATGGCTGGATGCAATATCGGTCGTTGGGCTGTTTTAATCAATGCTAAAATGGAAACTTCTGTTCCTGATATTTATGCTGTTGGAGATTGTGTTGAATCAATAGATTTTGTTTTTGGAACAAATACCATTTCTCATTTAGGTACTACTGCAGTACGTCAATTTAAAACATTAGCTAGAACTATTACGGTAGAATATCTAAATTTAATCATGTTTTAAATGCAATGGTTTCAAAAATTGGAAATATGAAATTTGGGGCTGTAGGTCTTACAACTAGTTTTGCTCAAATTAATAATATTAAACCTGTTGTTGAGAAAGTTTCAGCTCTTACACGTGCACGTTATTATCCTAATGCTAAACTAATGGATATTAAAATTATTTGTGATAGTGAAGGTAAAATCATAGGTTGTCAAATTATAGCTGAAGAACGTGTTGCAGAACGTATTGATACAATGACACTTGCTATTACTGAAGGATTAACATGCTTTGATTTAGCTAATATTGAATTTGCTTATGCTCCTCCAGTATCTATGGTTACAGATCCATTAGTTCTTGCTGTAGAAGAAGTAAGTAAAAAGTTTAATTAATTTTAGAAGAAATTCATTTTTCTTCTTTTTTAACTAATTTTATTAATATCTTTTAACATATTAAATATTACAAATTAAAGAGAGTGAAATTAATGGCACATGGTCATCATGGTGGAGATTTAACTCCTGAGCAACAACAAGCTATGATTGCTCAAGAAATTAGAATCTCTAAGAATTTAAGTCAAATAAAATATAAAATAGCTGTTATGAGTGGAAAGGGTGGAGTAGGTAAATCTACTGCTGCTGCTAATTTAGCAGAAGCTTTCCAAAAACGTGGTTTTAAAACTGGTATATTAGATGCAGATATTCATGGACCTAATATTCCTAAAATGTTAGGAGTAGATGGACACGAATTAAGTATTGATGAAAATATGATGGTTCCTGTAGAAACCGAATCTGGTTTAAAAGTTATGAGTATGGCTTTTTTACTTGATAGTGTTGATACTCCTATTATTTGGAGAGGTCCTCAAAAATCAGGTACTATTAAACAATTAATCTCCGATGTTAAATGGGATAATTTAGATGTTTTATTAATTGATAACCCACCAGGTACTGGTGATGAACCTTTAACCGTTTTACAAACTATTAATGATGTAGATGCTGTAATTATGGTTACTACTCCTAATGCAGTTTCACAAGAAGATGTTTTAAAATGTGTTAAAATGGTTGGAATGATGAATATCGATAAGATTGGTTTAGTTGAAAACATGGCTTATTATGAATGTCCTCATTGTGGTGAAAGAATTGAAATGTTTGGTAAAAGTGAGGGTAAAAACTTTGCTGATATGATGGAAATTAGCTATTTAGGTGATTTACCATTAACTGAAAAAGTTTCTGATTCTGCTAATAAAGGAAGAGCTATGGTTTCAATGAATAGTAAATCTCCTGTTACTAAGAAGTTTTTAGAAATGACAGATAAAATTACTACTGACTTTTTAGAAGAATAAATTTTTAAAAAATCCTAAGAAATTAGGATTATTCTCTATTTTTTTATAAAAAATTCTTTTTATCAACGAAATAACTTAAATTAGCTATATTAATTTGGAATCCTAAGAAATAATTAGCTTCTTTTATTTTATTTTCATATTCTGAAATGAATATTTCTTTTTCATTACTATATTCAATTTCATTAAATTTATAATAATCTTTAGCTTTTTCAACTTCACTTATATATCTGTAAAGATTGCAATTAGATAATTATTCTCATTACCATGAGGAATTTTAATATCTTCTTCATTATTTACTATTGTAAAAAAATTTATTTTGAGATAATTGCTCGATTATTTCATTATTCAATAGGTTAATTTTATTGAAATTTTCATTTGCTTCTGCCATGTAAATTTCTTGGATTATTCTTTTCATGATTAAAAAATTTAATTTAATTTTTAATTAATTTTTTCTTTTTAAAGTTAAGTAAATAAATTATTAATTATAAATTTAATATTATGATTATGAAAAAATTATGTCCAAATTGTGGTACACAGCTTGATAATGATGCAGTTTTCTGTACAAGTTGTGGTACAAATATTAATAATGGACCTAAACTTCCACATTTCATTACTTCCTTAAATAAACGTATGAATATAACTGCTATTCTGATTGGATTCGCTGTTTTGGGAGTATTTATATTTATTTTTAGTATGTTATTCTCTTTTTTAGTAGCTAATGGATTTATTAATTTTAGTGTTTTTAGGCTTAACAATCATAATTAGTACATTTTTAGCAGGTTTAGTCATGATTTATTGGTTGTAAAGATGAAAAAGATGCTATTGCTAATTCAATAGTTATGTTATTAACTCTTTTAGCTATTATTTTGCCTGTTTTAGGAGTTACTACATCTCTTACATTAGGAGTTTCAGCTGCCCTTTCTAGTGCTTTCGGTGGTTCTTCATATGGATCATCTTCAAACTATTCAGATAGTTTATTAGGCTCTAATTTGTTAGGGAATAATATTTTAGAGATATTTCTTATTGTAATTTTAGCTATCATAGTTTTATTTGGTGGGTGTTACTTAGGTTTCTATTTACGTGAAAATTTTTTTAGGTAATTTTTATTATTAAAATTACTTTTTTATTTTTTTTTAAAAATTTGATTTTATTTTTAATTTTTTTAATTTTATGATCTTATTCAT
>JAKSUH010000010.1 GCA_024413395.1 archaeon | reverse complement strand
GCTTTTTTAAGATTTTTTGAAATATCAAAGAATATTTTATTAACAATAGATTTAGTTAAATTATCTAAAACTTTACTATTAGAATCATTATTTAATTTTGAAGTAGCTTTTTGTGTTTCCTTTTGTCTAATTTGTTCCATTGAATATCTTAATTCAGCTAAAATATCATTAACTTCCAATAATTTAAACGATTCCTTTAATAAAACAAACTCTTCATCAATAATTTTTTCTGCTTCAACACTTTCTTTTTGTCTTTGAAGTTTATTTAATTCAGCAATTTCTCTTAAATCATCAATGTTAAATAATTTAACACCTAATTCTTCAACATCTTCAGAAATATCACGAGGATTTGCAATATCAATTAAAACTAAATCTGTGTTATCTTCAATATTTTTAGCAAGACGTTCTTTAGTAATTATAGCATGTGGGGCTCCAGTAGCACCTATAATAACATCAGCATGTTTGAAATAACTATTTAATTTATCAAACAGTATAGCTTCTCCCCCCAATTTATCTGCCAATTTAACTGCAACATAATAAGTCCTATTTGCAACAAAAATAGCTTCTAAATTCTTTTCAGATAATGCTTTAGCTACTAAACGTCCCATTTTACCAGCACCAATAATCAAAACAACTTTATCTTCTAAAGAACCCAAATGTTTTTCGGCTAAATCAATAGCAGCAGAACCAATTGAAACAAAACCTCTATTAATATTAGTTTTATTTCTAACAACTTGACCAACATGAATAGCTTTTGTAAAAATTGTATCTAAAATATTTCCTAAATGTTTTTCTTTAAATGCTTTATTTTTAGAAGATTTAACTTGACCTAAAATCTGGTCTTCACCAACAATCATTGATTCTAATCCAGAAGTCATTCTAAGTAAGTGAAGAATAGCATCATCACCATATTCAATTATAATATTTCCATTAGAACTATCTAATAGAGGATCATCAATATTACAATCATCATTATGAATAAAAAACTCTTTTCTATTACATGTAGAAATTTCCACATATTCACAAATAGAATATTTTTCAGACAAAGCTAAAAATAATTGATTCATATCTTTTGAAACATTTTCCATAGTCTCAATATCAGCAATAGTATAATCAACTCTAAAATTAATAAGCATTTATAATCTCCTCTACATATTTTTTAGCTTCTTTAATTTGATTATTTTTAATATAATTGTTAATTTTAGCATCTTTTGAAATATCATATAATATTTCTTTTCTAGTTTTTTGATTAGATACTTTTTCTTTAAGTAAATTTCTTGCAAAATCCTGAATTTTAATTTCTAAAATATCTTCTTCAGTAATTATTGATTGAATCTTTTTTCTTAATTCTCTTGCCATCAAAGGACTTTTACCATTAGTAAAAATAGATATTTCAACATCCCCTATTTCAAAAGAAGTAGGTACAATAATATCTCCTTTTTCAGGAAAATCTGCCCTATTTACTAATTTATCTTGAGCTAATGAAGCAATTTTATCAGATAATTCTTTATCGCTACTAGCTATTACAACTAAATCCGCCCAGGAAATATATTTTTCAGCATCTTCAGTTGAAATTAAATTTGCTCCTTTATTAATTAATTCATCAGAAATAGAATTTCCAGCTAATACAACTTGACTCCCATAATCAAGAAATCTATTAGCTCTTCTAGTTGCAACTTCCCCAGTACCTAAAATAAATACATTTAAATTATTACTTTTAAGATAAAGAGAAGTCCAATTCATTTTAATCGTTTTCTAAAGATTTAACTTTTAAATATTTTACAGCAGACCTTAAATCATTATTACATTCTTTTAAAACTTTAGCTGCTTCATCTTCAGATATATTAAAAGTTTTAGCTAATGCAGTAACACTTTCAGTAGAATCAATATTACCAGAACCAATAATTGCTTCAGATAATTCTTTTTTCAATGTTAAATATTCATCCTCACTCATTCCAATATTCCTTAAAGTCATATCACGTAATGGACAAGGTTTTGAGGTTTTACAACACCATACTAAAGAACCAAAACAAGTACCAGGACCTTCTCCTAACCTAGTTTCTCTTGCAAATCTATTTTTAATTTCAATATAATCTTGAAGTGAAACATTTATTTCTCTTAAAGCATTCATTACAGGACAAGGCTTAATAGGTGGACAACAAAATGCTATTCCTCTAATATCGCCACCTCTACAAATATGTGATGGTGCATCTTCCCATGCCATTTATTTTCCTCCAATAATCTCAATTAATTAATCATATATAATTATAAAAGTATCAATATATAACTTTTTGTTTTAAATAAAATTAGCTATTTAATAAAAAAAATATTAAAAAAATAATAAAAAGAATGTTTATCTAAACATTCCTTCTTTTTCATCCGGAGTTAATAATTTTACAATATCTTCCGGTTTACCCATATCGAGGATTTTTCCTCCTCTCATAAGACAAGTACGGTCACAAACATCTAAAACAAAGTCCATATCGTGAGAAATAATAATGAATGTTTGTTCTAAATCTTGTCTTGCTTTTAAGATAGATTCAGTTACAATAACACGAGTAACTGGATCCATAGTTCCAGTAGGTTCATCTAAAATAATTATTTTAGGTTCTTTCATAAGTACTTGAGCAAGAGCAACTCTGTGTCTTTCTCCTCCAGATAATTCATCAGGATATTTAGTTAAAATTTGTTCTGCAACCTCTCCTTCAAAACCAACTGCATTGAGTACATGAATAGCTTTGATTTTACCGAATTCTAAAGGTAAATCAAGACTGATTGCATCAGTTAAATTACCTAAAATATCCCTATGAGGATATAATGAATATTCTTGATGTAATAATCCAATATATGGAATAATACGACCTCTATTAAGTGGGCCAACTTTTGTCATGTCAATCCATTCATCACCTAATTTAGCTTCAATAGCTCCACTACTTGGTTCAGTTAAACCAATTAACATTTTAGTTAAAGTTGTTTTTCCAGCTCCAGATAGACCAACAATTCCAAAGATTTCTTCTTCATTAATTTCAAGATTAACACCATCTACAGCTTTTACAACCCCTCTTTCAATAGAGTAGTAATGTTTTTTAACATCTTTAATTCTTACTTCAACATCACCAATTTCATAATCATCAGGTTGTTCAGGTAAAGGTACAGTTTCAAGGAAATTATTTACTACAGCTTCAGGTTCACCAGCTTCACGGATTTCACCATTTTCTAACCAAATAACATTATCAGCTAAAATATTCATAACTTCTGGCCAGTGAGAAGTAATTACCATAGCAATACCTTCTTTTTTAACACCTTCATTTAAGGTAGTATGAAGTTTTTCAGCAGTTTGTGGATCTAAAGTTCCTGTAGGTTCATCAGCTAAGAACAACATAGGATTTTTAGCTAATTGTCTTGCAAGAACTACTCTTTGTTTTTCTCCACCAGACAAATCACGTGCAATATGAGTAACCCTATGATTCATTTGAACCATTTCAAGTAAATCTAATGCATCATATAATTTATTTTCAGGTGCTACATCATCACCCATTGCTCTCATAACATTTTCAATAACTGATTCTTCATCATAAAGAGCAAAATTACGTTGGAGCATGATTGCAATTCTACGTCTGATACTTCCAAAGAGTTTTCTTTCTGCATTAAAGAAATCAATAGTTTGAGCTTCGAATTTTCCACCACAACTACATTCTTCACCTGCTTTTGATGGAACATCTACTTTCAAACATTTAGGACAAACAGCTAAATTCATTATAATTTCACCGCTGTCTGGTCTGTAATCTTTAGTTCCTCTAAGCATATTAATTAAAACTGATTTTCCACTTCCACTACGCCCTAAAATACCTAAAGTTTCACCTTCCTTTAGAGTTAAGTTAATATCTTTTAGAGCAGGAAACCCATTAAAGGATTTAGTAATATTTTTAAGTGTTATGAAATCCATGAAATCACCTTTTGATATTATATATTACTATTATATATAGTGAAAACCATTTATAATATTTTCTAAATGAAAATTAATATAATACTGTTATAAAATAAATTTCTTAAAAAGAAGATAAGTTAAAGCTTAAATTTCCACTAATCACTGCACGAGCTATTGAAAAACCGTAAACTCCAGTATTTAACATTTTTTGAGCTTGTGAAGCAGAATTTACAGAATTGTTTCCAATGATACGAACATTTGTTGTTTCAACGAGTTTTTTAAGAAGATCATAATCTGCATCAAAAACACCTGGTTTCATAGCATCAACATGCAAATAATCTGCACCTGCATTATCAATTATAGATGCAATTTCTAAAGTATCAACACCTTCTACATTAGCTCTGATTTTAACACCAACATCACATTTTGCATTATCAACCACTTCACAGATGAATTCTTCAAAATCATCTCTTTTAAGCATGTTCTGCCCACAACCAATAGAAGTAAGCTCCTCTTGTCTACAATGACAATTGATTTCAATAATGTCTAAATTTTTAGTTTTAGAAGCTTCAATAATAGGTTGAGGAGTTGTAGATCTAACATTACATGAAACTAAAACATCAGGATGAACATGTTTAATATTAGCTACTTCCTGAGAAATAAAATCAAAAATTTCAGCTTCATCTATGCAAAACTCACTTCTTCCCCTTTTGAGAATTGCACGACAAGCATTAATAGTAGGAGAATCTAAATTAAATCCTCCTAAAGTAGCCACATCAAAACCATAAGGAATTACTTTATTTAAAAAAGCAGAATCAGTAATTCCTGCCATGGGAGCAACTACTATGATACAAATACACTCCTTAATATTCTTTTTCGACTACATAAATCCACATGTCGTTACCACGAGCACGGATTTCTTCTAAACCAATATCTGCCATATAAGCAGCATCTTCAACATTTTTACCTCTACCAATACCTGCTTTAAGACCTATACCAATTTCTTCATCAATTTCGATTAAAATATCTTCAATTTCTTTTTCAGTTAACCCATTACATGGTGCCATGAAATTGTCTCCACCGATAAAGAATAATAATGCTCCTTTTTTAATTAATTTAGTCATTAAATAATGTTGAGCTTTATTAACTAAGAAATTAGTATCAAAAGCTGATTCAATATCAGTTAAAGTATCAGTACAACTATTAATATCGATATGAGCCATTTGGAGATAACTACCATCATCATCTGCTAAAGAATCGATAGCTAATATTTCTTTTCTATCTGAAGATTGTGCTCCACCTTGTTTCTGTAAAGCAATAGTAGCTAACTTTTGAGCTTCATGAGGAGTTTCCGCAGTACCAACACCCATACTAACAGTAAATGGATATCTATTTCTTATAGAAATTTGTATTCTTCTGTGATCTTCTTCAGTAAGTCCATTAGTTACAGCTAAAAGGTTATCGAATCTAGTATAGAACACTAAACCTTTTTTCATACCCATCATACTATTTAAATCAGCATATAATTGCGCCTGTAACCTTTGGAGGTCAGATTCACGTCTAGGCCTAGGAGTTACAGTCCATGGGCCATAATTATCAATTTGTATTAAAGTCATTTGTATCATAATACCGTCCTTAACAATATTTATAAATCAATAGTATTTAAAACTATTTTAGCAATATTTGTTTTAATATTAATATCTTTCATAATAGTATTTGTAATCTCAACATTCTCTATAATATTTTCAATATCTTCTTTTAAATTTTCATCTAATGAATCAATTACAATACAATCTAAAAAATCAGCATAAAATGAAGCCACACCTTTAGCAGATACTTCAACACCCGAAACATTCATAAATTTACTAGCAGGACCACTTACAGTATCAGTTCCAATTATGGGAGATACTGCTACAACATAAGTATCTTTTAATGCTTCGCGAACACCATCTAATGATAAAATAGGTAAAATAGAAGTAATTGGATTAGAAGGACCTATAATTACCATTTCAGATTCTTTTATTGCTTCAATTACACCTGGTGCTGGAGATACGTTAGAAAATTTAATATCTAACACTTGTGGTTCACATTGATGTTTAATTAAAAAATCATGGAATTCTAATTCACCAATATCAGTAATGATTTTAATATCAGAATTTTCATTACTCATAGGTAAAATTTTAGATTTAATACCCATATTTTCTGCTTGAATACTTACCGCTTCGGATAAAGTATGGGTTTCCATCAAAAGAGTCTTTTGGATTTTAGTAGCTCTATCAATATCACCTATTCTAAGCAACTCAGGAGTACCTAATTCAGCTAATCTTTCATTAGTAATAAAAGTGTCACCACTTACACCATACCAAAATTTTTCGTTAATCATATCTGCCATGGTATACAATACAGTATCAACATCAGCAGAAACATAAACACCTGAAAAATAGTCATTTTCAAGAGTATTAACTATAATAGTTAAATCTTCAAGATTAACAATTTCTTTAATTCCTTGTAACAATTTAGGAGTTCCTGTTCCACCAGAAAATACAGTTATCATAAACAATCCCCTATTTTCTAAATACATCAAATTCTTTAGGTCTTAATAATGATTTTATGTCAGAATTTTTATTTCTTAATCCATCAAAATTAGAGAATCCTCTAATAATTACAACAGGAATCCCTTCATCAGTTTGCCCCATAATTAAAGATGCAGCAGCAGCCATTTCATCAGCAGTAGCTATTTCAGTAGTTTCAAGTTCCCTACCATACAAATCTTTTTCACCAACTCTTACCCATAAAGGATCAATACCAGAACAAGCAATAGCTGTACCAATAGCCCCTACTCTAAAAGCTCTTCCTTGAGTATCAGTAATAATAACTGCTATCTCTTCACCAAATTCATTTTCTAAAAATTCCCTAATTTCAAATGCAGATTTATCTGGATTGACAGGAATAGGGGTTGCTAAACCGTCAGCAGCATTAGATTCATCAATACCTGAATTTGCACAAACAAAACCATGTTTAGTTTCGGTAACAATGAAATAAGGTCCAACTTCAACTATTTCATTAGATTGTTGAAGTATAATTTCAACTAATTTTGGATCTTTCATACATTTTTTAGCTACTTCAATAGCTTCATCAGAAGGAATAATCTCATCAATATTAATAAAATTACCTTCTGCTTTTGAAATTAAAGTTTCAGCAATTAAAATAACATCCCCATGCTTTAAAGATAAATCTTGTTTAATTAAAGCATTTTTAATAATCTCACAAATATCATCATTTTGATTAACTAATGGAATTTCAGTTAATCCAATTAATTCAATAGACATATTATCATCAAAATAAAAGTAAAATAAAAAAAATAAGAATTAGGGATTAAAAGAAACAATATCCCATTTTCCATTAAAAATAGCTGCAACAGAGTTTACAGGTTTTTCTAATTCTTCAAAAGCACCTTCATCAAAAATAAATTTTGCTCCTTTTTCAGAATCAACAGCATCGAAATCAATAAATGTAGGATTTGAATCCCCATATGTTGAAATATATGCAGCTTTACCATATGGTATTTCTTCAACAAGTAACTTATTATCTGCTACAATACCAATGAATGCTTTAAATTCATCTTCATTATCAGAAGAAGTTACAACACCAGCAATTCTTGGAGTATTATAATCATCTTTTTCATAATCCATAGTTAATAAAGAATATGCAAGAGCATCTCTTATATTCATTCCAACAGCTATTTTATCAGTTATTACATCAGTATGAGAACCATTTGATACAATAGCCATATCATCAACAATTTTAACACAATTATATGCAATATAAGAGTTTTTATAAATATCAGTTTCAAATCCTTCTTTAGGTACAATAGCAGCTTTATCTTCAAAAGCTAAACATTGCCTATTAGGAAAAGATCTACTTGAAACTCTATATGCAATAAAAGGTTTACCATCAGTATTCATTCCAATTGAAACAATTCTACCAACATACATTATATAACCCCATTAATATTATTTAGGATCTGCGACAGCTTTTTTAACATCAAATCCAGAAGGAGTAACAATTACAATTTCACCAGGTTTAATTATTACTTCACCTTGATCCATTACAGTTGCATGTACACCTATCGAGCTTCCCCGTATAAGACTAGACATATCTTGTCCATTAACAGTAACTTTATGTAATCCTGCTACAGGCACAACAAAATACTCTTCAGAACCAGAAACATCAGAAACCGGTTTACCACTAGAATCATGTGTAGCATCATCTGCAGTATTAGTTTGCATATCTGTAGCTGCAAAATTACTAGTTACTACTAAAAAAATCATTACAGTAAATAAAATATCAATAAATGGAACAAAATTAAAATTAAGTTTTTGATTTAAAACTTTTTTCTTATGTGACTGAACATCAATTGCCATAATAATCACTTATTGTTTTAATTTACTTTCAATAATTTCTGCATTAACATTACATTTTTCTAAAATAATATTTGAAATACTTTTATCCAACATACTTGGTTTAAATGAAACTTTAATATTTGCATAAGGATCAGAAATCATCCTAGTGTTTACTACACCTTCAGCTTCTTGTAAAGCTTCTAATGCACATTCAAGATTGGAATCAACTCTTACTTTACAAACTGCGTAACCCCAGTTAGTCATTTTAGTAGCCAATTCAATTTTATCCATTTCAGTATCAATTAAACTTTGAATGTATGTGAATAATGGCAACAGAACAATTGCTACAAATAAACCTAAAATAGTAGTAGTTAAAGCGACATAAATACCTTTTGACATTGCAGTTGCATTAGCACTAACACCTAAAGCTCTAAAAGTCATCCAAATACCTATTACAGTACCGATTAAACCTAAAAATGGAGCAAGTTCTGCAATAGTTTTAATAGTATTTAATCCTTTAGTCATTTTCGCTACTTCAACAATGAAAATTTGTTCCATACTTTCTTCAACTTCAACTTTATTTTTATATCCAATTTTTAAAGTTTCAGAAATAATACGAGACACAGGATTTTTAAAACTATTAATTTGTTTTAAAGCTTCTACTGCTCCTCCTTTTTCCATAGAAGTAGTCACAATACCAAAAATCTCAGTAGCATCGATTTTACTAATCTTTTTAAGATAACGTATTTTTTGAATACATAGAATAAAACCATAAACTCCAACAAAAAGAATTATGTAAGTCATAATTCCACCATTGTTGAATATGTCTACAATATTTTGGAAAAAATTCATAATATACTCAACTATCATTATTTCACTCTAATCTTTTTTATTATTTATAGAATTTATTTATTCATATACTTAAATTATACAGTGAAAAAAATAAAGATTAATCTTTCATTTTAGCAACAGTTGCCCAAGATTTCCTAACAAAATCAGGCATCTCATCATAGGTATACCTAGTTAAAAATTTTTTAGTTGTTGGATCAGAAGGATAACCAGAACCTATTCCTCCAATTTTACGATATTCCTTATTGATTTCAGCAATTATCTCATCTCTTGTTTGTTTAGCTATGATTGAAGCAGCCCCAACTTCAATATAAGTATCATCTGCTTTATGTTCAGCTATAACATCATATCCTGTAGACTTTGCTACCTTTTCTTGAAAACGTTCTGCTTTAATATCCACTGCATCTAAAATAGCTTTTTGAGGTTTAATTTTTAATATAATTTCTTCCATTGCTTCCCTTTCAATTTCATTTAAATTTATTCCTTCAGCTCTTTTTCTATCAATATCTTGAGCTGTTAAAATAACAGTTTCATAAGTAAACATTTTCTTAAGTTTACGAGATAGAACAGTTCTCCTACTTGGAGATAATCTTTTAGAATCTTTTACACCCATCCTTTCTACAATAGAGTGCATTTTTTCTGGGATTATAACACCTGCTACAACTAATGGGCCTAAAACAGATCCACGACCTGCTTCATCAATCCCCAATATTTCAATATCATCACACATTTTAATTCCTCAAATAAAAACAAGTAAAAAAATTAAACATTAATATCATTAAAATCAATGACAAAAATCTGATTAGAAGAAGCAATATCTTCAACTCTCTTTAAATCATCTTCTTTTTTAATAGAATAAAGAACCAATTGTAAAATTCCATCATCTAAATCAAGAAAATCATTTATAGTTGAAAATAATGTTTTTGAAAATATTTTTTTATATGTGAAACCAGTTTCAACAAGAGTAGATGATTCAATAGTTTTGATAACTTTAAACCCAATATCATATTTAGTTAAAATATTAGTTATATATCTTATTTTATTATTTGGAGCTATAAAGACAACCAAATAAGGATTATCCAGTACATCATCAATAGAAACTCTTATGAAAAGAGAATCATCATTATTACAAATCTCTTCAAAATTAGTTATTAAATCTACAACACCATTCAACATAAGAAGATTATATTCGGTATTAATACTGCCATCTTTTATAACAACATGTTCTCTAAAAAGAATATCTACATTTTTACGAGCAGCAATTGCTTTATAAACAATATCATCAATAAATAATGAATTACCTACAACAATACACCATTCCCAGTTATCTTCAACAACTGGACCAAACTCTTCTGTTAAATCGTGCTTTCCTTTTGTCATTTTCTCCACAATTATGTTTTACTATATAAAATATTTATTAAAATTATTTATATATATTTTCTTAAAATAACTAAATCATTTAATAAAGGATGAAAAATAATATATTAATTAAAGAATTTTATGAGCAAATAAATATTTAGTTCGTATCAAGCAAAACTTAATAATAAAAGAGGAAAAAAGTATTACTGAGGTTAAACATGATATTAAAAAGCGTTAAAATTCAAAGCTTTGTAGCTATATCTGACATTGTATCCTTATTAAACATGTTATCAGGATTTTGTTCAATTATAGCATCCATAAATCAAGATTTTAAATTAGGAGCAATATTTCTTATATTAACAATCGTGTTTGACTCAATAGATGGTTGGGTAGCTAGATACTTTAATAGAAATGACGAGTTAGGCTTTGGAAAAAATATTGATTCCTTATGTGATGTCGTTTCATTTGCAATAGCTCCTGCAGTTCTACTTTATTGTCTCTCAAAAACAGTTCCTTCACCAGAAATTATCACAATAATTGTTTGTGCAATAATGGCTTCATGTGGAGTATTAAGATTAACTAGATATAATGTTATAGCAGATCATGTTGATTTTAAAGGATTTATAGGATTTCCTATTCCAGGAATTGCTTTAATACTAGCTGCATATACATTATCTGGAGCATTCAATATTTATATTGCATATATTTTAATGATTATTGTTTCATATTTAATGATTAGTGATGTGAAGTATCCAAAATTTAGCAATATCCCAGTAATTGGAATTGCAGTGCTATTAATTATTTTAATGATTTCTCCAATCCCT
This sequence comes from archaeon, assembly GCA_024413395.1. Lineage (GTDB taxonomy): Archaea > Methanobacteriota > Methanobacteria > Methanobacteriales > Methanobacteriaceae > Methanocatella. Next base: position 6,109 of record JAKSUH010000010.1, on the reverse strand, counting down.
ACAGCAATTTACGGAGTAGACATATCTGCAGTGCTTTTATTGCTTTTAACATTTTATTACCTATTCATTAATTTAATTAAACATTATAAAAGTAATTAAATTAAACCATCTATTTTTCAATTTGTTAGGAGCCAAACAAAATGAAGGATAGAAAACCAAATAGTCCTCTATTATTTCATGATGATGATTTAAAAGAAACAATAGAAAAGAAAACAGAAAAAATACTGATTTTCAATGGATTAAAAAATTAAATCGTAAAATAGCAGTTTATTTAAATCCAAAGTCCATTGAACGTACAGAAGATGAAAAAAAGAAAAAATAGGTACGATAATAATAACATTAATTATCTTAACTCTAATTATTTCATCATACTATTTTTTGATTTATGCTCCTTCACAAGAAGCATTAGAAAAAGCTAAGATTGAAAAAGTTAACGAATTACATTCATTATACTGTGGCCCTTTATCTGTTAATGCAGATGTAAACAGACTAGAACATGAAATAGAATCTTCAAATAATAGATATGAAGTAGAAAAAATAAACATCATAAAACCAGCAGCAAAAGCTTGGCGAGAACACCACAATAAATCTATTTTATTGGGTACAGATAATTTTAACCGAACAATGGTAGTTAGTAGTGAAAATAACAGTAAAATGATAATTTCAATAGAACAAGCCCACGAAATTGTAAATACAAAAGGAGCATACGAATTATCAAAAATTTCATTTGAAATGCCTACAACAGTAAGTGTACCTATATTAATAACAAGATTACAAGAAGGAGGAGGACTGTTATCTGTTGGAAGTATAGTAGACATATATACAATTCATAATGATAATAAGACTTCAAATGAAACAAATACTATTAAAGGATGTACAGTAGTATCTGTTTTAAGATGTGAAGAAAGTGGAACAATTGAATCAGAATATAGTTCAACACACAACCTTGTTCAAGGAAATATTTCAAACCCAAATGAAGATTCAAAAACATTTACAACAAATGTTTTAGAGATTATAAAATCTTCACTAGCTGGAGGAAATGATGGACAAACAACATTGTCTCTTTTAGATAATTATGGAGTTAGATTATCAAATTGCGAAAGAGAAATCAATTTAGCAGATTTAGATGCAAATTATATCATATTAGTTGAAATCCCGATGATGATGTAAACTATGTCCTTGAAAATATGGATCAAATAATTTTAACAATACCTACAAGAAATGCACCTGATTGGATGATGAATGAAATTAGTTCAACTTATAAATAATAAAAAACAAACAAGGATAATATGAAAAAACCAACAGTTTCTACAATTATAATTATAATTGCAATAATAATTATCGCATTATATGCTGCAGGAGAAGTAAATTATTTTTCAGGGAAAATAATTCATGAACAAAATTACGACTCTCCTGTTGTTGTAATCGAAAAAATAGGAGTTAATGAGAAAATTAATAATATCTCTATAAATGATGGAGTATATTTTGAAAAACAATCATATGTACCAAATAATGGTGAAGTAGTAATATTTGGACATAGAACTATGCAAGGTTCACCATTTTTAAGATTAAATGAATTAGAACCAGGAGACATTATTACTCTTGAATGGCCAGGAGTTGGAGAAGTTAATTACACAGTAAATAACAAAAAAATTGTTCCTGCTTCCTATGTATTCGAAGCATCTAAAGATACACAAAAAATTGATTTAATTACATGTAATTCAATTGGTTCTTCAGAAAATAGATTAATTGTAGAAGGTAATATGACTTCTGTAGGTCCTATTAAAGATAAAATTATTAAAGATAATCCTTTACAATACCATGCAATATTAATAATCGCAGCATTTTTAATTGTTGGTTTAATATTATCCTATTTCTATCCAGAAGAAAATAGAATGTATATTTTAGTAACTATTTTAGTGATTACTGCAATATTGGTTTATTTCTATTTCTTCCCAATACCTTCTGATGTAATTTATTCAAAAATAGATGGTTAAATGGGGGATTCGTTACAGGGCAATGATTCATATGGATGTTGATAAAAAATACTTCTCAAATATAAGTTCTAGAGAAAAAGCTATCTTTGAAGGAGCGATAAGTATGGGAGCATTATTCCACCAATTTGTTGGAGCTCCTGTGAATAAAAATTCAAAAGAAAGTTTAGAAAAAGCTATAGAAGAATCTTTAAGATTACAACCTGCTGTTGAAAAAGTGGAAGTAAAAATTAATTTTGAAAGATTAGAAAAAGCTATGACTGAATTTGAATATACTTCATTAAATGGAGATATGCTTGATGTCAAAATCTTCACAAAAGTAGATGATGTTGAAGCTATAATCAGAATAGAATTTATTGAAGAGTTAAACTACCCATTAATGTATGTTGAGGAATGTAAATAATTCCTTATACATATTTTTTAAGAATAAAATAAACAATTTTTAAAATATTAGATTAAATTATATAAAAACACCTATTTTTTAAGAATAAAATAATTGCCTAAACAATTAATTATTAATTGTCTAAACAATTATGTAATGTATTTATTAATAAGAAAAACATAGCATATACTGTGTTATCAAAAAACACATATTTATTAGCGTACTAGCATTAGTATTATTAATAAGTTCCATATGTGTTGTAAGTGCAACAACCAATATCAGTATTTTAACCCAGACCCCAATGGAAACTGGGATTTTTCTATAGCTGAAAATCCATCTACTGGTTATCATTGGGAATGGTGTAATCATGATCCTACCGAAAAATTAGTAGATAGCTTTTTTGTCTCTGATAATCCAAACATAATAGGTTCACCTGGAAGAATGCACTTTATAATTCATATAGAACCTGATGGAAAAGGACATTATATATTACTAAATCTAATATCCCAACTGGAGACATTAATGATACTTATGATTCAAGAATAAGTTAGGATATGATACTAATTTATCATATCTTTTTATTTTTTCTTTAAAAATTAAATTAAATCTTTTAAATCTTTTAAAAATTCAACTAAATGCTCTTTTTTAATATGATTCATTAAAACTACCCTAATAGCCATAGGACATCTTGAAACTGAAACAAACCATCCTTTATCTTTTAGAATATTTGCAAATTCTTCAGGTTTAATAGTAGGATGATTAAAAGATACTAAATTTAATTCAGGTTTTACAACAACATTATAACCTAAATTCTTTAAGTTTTCAACTAAATAAAAAGTGTTATCCATTAACTCTTTATTTAATTTACAATATCCTTCTTTTCCAAAATAATTCATAATAGCATAAGTAGCTGCAACAGAAGCACCTAAACGAGTCCCAACTATAGTAGATTGAGTTTTAACAGTTAAATAAGGAGTATTAATTTTCATTACTTCAAGATATTTTTTATCTCTAAATAAAATACCACCAGCAGGAATGGGTGCTAAACCCATTTTATGAGGATCAACAGTGATAGAACAAACTCCTTCCAATTCAAAAATCAAATTTTGGAAAATCATAACCTGCTAATTTTAAAAATGGAATTGAAAAACCACCAAAAGCAGCATCAACATGAAGATAAATATCATGTTCTTTAGCAATTTTAGATATTTCTTCAATAGAATCTATTAATCCTAATTCAGTAGTTCCTGCAATAGCAACGATTGCTACAGTATTTTCAGTGATAGAGTTTTTTAAAGAGTTAATATCCATTTTATAATTTTCATCTAAATCTACTTGAACTATTTTTAAATTAAGCATGTCTGCAGCTTTATTAAAAGAAAAATGAGCAGATTCAGGAATTATAATTTCACCATTAACAATACCTTTATGTTCTCTTGCATAATTACGCGCTGCACGCATAGCCATTAAATTAGCTTCGGTTCCACCTGTAACAATATTTCCACATGGATTTTTCTAAAGATAATAAAGAACCTAATGATTTAATAACAGTTTTTTCTATTTCATAAGTTCCTTTAAAAAGTCCAGGGTCTCCTAAATTAGAATTTAAAAAGTTAATAAAAACTTCTTTAGCAAAAAGATGAGGTTCTGTACACATTGAACCTAAAATATGACCATCAGAATATTTTAAATCTTTTTCACTGAATTTTTCTAATTCTTCAAGCATATTATCAATAGCAATTGGTTTATTTTCCATAAAATTACCTAAAAAGAATAAATATATTTAAAAAAAATAAAAGAAAAAATATTCTTAAATTTGCTTTCTAGCAGCATCAAGAATAATTTTTTGTTCTGCTCTAGCTACAGTTTTTCTAACATCAGCTATAGCATCAGTATTTGATGAAACACTTGTAATTCCAAATCCAACAAGTTTTTCAACAATATGAGGTACACTACCTGCTTGACCACAGATACTACATTTTACACCTCTAGCAACACATTTTTTAATTGTCATTTCAATTAATTTCATGACTGCAGGGTGTTCTTCAGAGTAATGTTTAGCTACAAATTCATTGTTTCTATCTACAGCTAATGTGTATTGAGTTAAATCATTAGTACCTAAACTTACAAAGTCAATTCCGATATCTATATAATCATCTAAGCATAAAGCAGCTGCAGGGATTTCTACCATCATACCAAATTCAACATCAACTTGTGGTTCAAGACCAATGCTTGAACAAAGTTCTTTAGCTTGTCTGAGCTCTTCAGGGTTTTGTGATAATGGAATCATGATTCCAATATTAGTATAACCTTTTTCATGGAGCTTTTTAATAGCTTTGAACTCACATTTGAGGATTTCTGGTTGATCTAATTCTCTTCTGATACCTCTCCAACCTAACATTGGGTTGTGTTCTCTTGGTTCGTTTTCTCCACCTTCTAAGGTGATGAATTCATCAGTAGGTGCATCAAGAGTTCTGTACCATACAGGTCTTGGATAGAATGCATCTGCTACAATTTGAACATTTTCAGCTAAAGTGTTAACAAGTTCATCTTCTTTACCATCTGCGATGAATTTTCCAGGATGAATACCTGAAGTTAACATCATGTGTTCAGTTCTAAGTAAACCTACACCATCTGCACCAGTTGCTGCTGCTTTTTCAGCTGCTTCAGGCATACTTACATTAGCTTTAACTTCAGTAACTGTAATGATTGGTGCTGCTGCTGCAGCTGCTGCTACAGGAGCTTCTTCTTTAGTTTCAGTAATTCCTTCGAATACTAAACCTTTTTTACCATCTAAAGTTACACCTTGATTATCTTCTAAAACAGAAGTAGCATCTCCAGTTCCTACAACACAAGGGATTCCAAGTTCACGAGAAATAATTGAAGCGTGACAAGTTACTCCACCTTCATCAGTGATGATTCCGCTAGCTCTTTTCATAGCAGGTACCATATCTGGAGTAGTCATAGTTGTAACCATTACCTCTCCTTCTTGGATTTTATCTAATTCGTCAATTTCAAACACAATTTTTACAAGCCCTGTTGCAATACCTGGACTTGCACCGAGACCTTTAACAATAACATCTCCTACAATTTCAGAAGTTTCATTAGCATCAGCTTTATTATCTCCTAAAGTAGTGATTGGTCTTGATTGTAACATGAATAATTCACCATTTTGGAAAGCCCATTCAGTATCTTGAGGTTTACCATAGTGTGCTTGGATTCTTTTACCCATGTTAGTTAATTCCATAAGGTCTTCATCAGATAAAACTCTTTCTTTTCTACGTTCTTCAGGAACTTCAACTAATACACTAGTTCCATCTGCATCATTAGTATACATTACTTTTTTATCAGAAATAGTTACATTAATAATTTCATCATTATCTTTGTCAACTGCATAATTATCAGGAGTTACATCACCAGATACAACAGCTTCTCCAAGACCCCATGATCCTTCGATTAATGCAATATTTTCACCAGTAGAAGGATTTACAGTAAACATTACTCCTGCTTTATCTGCTTCTACCATTTTTTGAACAACTACAGCAATATATACTTTGGAGTAATCAAAATTATTTTCTTCTCTGTAGAAAATTGCTCTTGCTTCAAATAAAGAAGCCCAACATTTTCTTACATAATCGATAACGTTTTCAGTTCCTGAAACGTGTAAATAAGTATCTTGTTGACCTGCAAATGAAGCTTCAGGTAAATCTTCTGCAGTAGCAGATGAACGAAT
>JAKSUH010000001.1 GCA_024413395.1 archaeon | reverse complement strand
TATATTTAACGGAGAGAATAAGAAAGAGTAAAAAGGAGAATATAATAGAGAAGAAACAGGAAACGATATTACTAAAAATAAAACAGGAAATTAAGGTAAAGGAAATAGTGAAAAAGGTATATATAACGGAGAGAGAGTGGGGCTTATTCATTAAACACCCCCGACTCAAGATAACGAATTTGGTACCCCCGTTGGGTGTACTTTTTATTCATTAAAAAAGTCCTAATTTGATTCATTATAAAATTAGTAGTTTATTATTCATTATAAAAAATTTTAATTTCGCCAATATCAATGATATTACGTGTTGTAGTATCATCCGTAATATTGGCAATATTTTAACTTTTTAAACATATACAACTATGGCAACAAAAGCAGAAAACACAGAGATCAAGAATGCAGTAGCTAACGCAGCTCAAGCTGAAGCACAAGCTGAGGTTCATACCGAAGCACAAGCTGAAGCTCAAGAAGAACAAGCAACTGAAGTCGAAGGACCAGAAATCTTTACAGTCAACACAAAGATTATTGGAGTTGAATCTCTTCCTAAAGAAGGTGAATGGAAAGCCGTAATTAACATTGCAGCTAAACTTCCAGGCACTTACAAAGGTCAAGAAGTAGAGACACAAACGATTTACGTTTTGGTTCGTGAACTTTTCCCTGCTGCTCCAGCAGTTCTTCTCTCCGATATTAAACAGCCTGAGAATATCAAATATCTCAAGCCTTTTATTATTGGAGCTCCTATCTCTCTTGAATACTTCAAGACTGAGAGTGGAGATTCTCTTCAAGGCAAGACTTATGACCATGACGTATGGTCATATCACATTACCAAGATAGAGCGTTCAAAGCAAGAGGACATGCTACCATTCCAAGAGAAGGCAATAGAAAAGCTCTTCTAAGCTCTGTACAAACAAGAACAACTCCTTCTTCTCCTTCGGGAGGAGAAGGAGTTTCAACTCTTTGATTATTCTCCAAGTGTTTCCGATGTAAGAGTTCTTCTTGCTCATCAAGTTGTATAAGGTAAAAGAGATTTTCTTGTTGCTCAAGCTCATCCTAATTAAGGATTTAGAGCTAATATAGCAACTAAAAATATTAAAGTTCATCATACTTATGAACCTATTATACATAATATTAGTATTACTAATTATAATGTATAATTAACACATAAGCCACCGAGAGCGGTTGGAGAATGATGAATAATAGTAGCAAAAGGATGATGAAAATATGGATGAATAGATGTAAGTGGAGCAGTCTTCGCTCGCCGTTCTTTACACTCCATAACTTTAGCTCTCACTCCTTTCTTATTAGTTATACTGCTAATAAGTGTAACTCTTTCTCATTCACTCATGCTTTTTCTCCATCACACAAAAGTATTATTGCTATGAGTAAGTTTATTACTGCTATCTGAGTTTATTAGTATTATTATAGCTTGTCTTGCTACTATTGAGTTAGGAAGTACAGCAAGTTATTAAAAGCCTAATAAACTAAGTCCTATAGTATAATATGGAATTATGCTTCTTAATACTAGTTAAAGAAGTGATGTTGGTTCGAATCCAACTAGGACTACAATTATTAATTTAAACACAAAAACAACATGGAAAGAATAAAATACTCAGATATGACTATTAATCAGAAAATAAATGCTAAACAAAATGTAAGTTTTGTTAGTAGATATGAGGGTAATAGAGGTTATCTTGGGTTTAGTATTTATACTCGTTTTGCAGTTCTTGTAAAACGAGGAAGTTTCAAAGAATTTATTTAATAAAATTAATATTAATTTAAAAACTCAACAACATGAAGAAAATTTTATTTTTATTAGTAATGCTAGTAGGACTAGCATCTAATGCAGCTGCAGCAGGTAAAGTAACTAATGATACAATTCCTGCAAATCCAAGTTTGATAACTAAATGGATTACTGAACCAGTAGTAAATGAGAAAACTGGTAAAACAACTAATAAGTATTATGTTATTTATAATAATAATCTTATTAGTACTAATAAGAGTACAATTGATAAAGTTAAACTTTGTCAAAAGTATTCTGTTCCTGCTCCTATATTTGTCGTTCGTAAAGGTAATAAAATTATTAGAATTATTGCTGAATGAAAAGAGTATGGCTTAAAGTTATAGCTGCTATTGTAGTAGCTATAACTTGCTTTATTGGTGGTAGAGCTTGGCAAGCTAATAAAGATGCTAACGAATGGCATTTTGATTATAAAAAAGCTTGGCAAGCAAGTCATTATGAAGCTTATTGTCAATTCGTACTTTTACAAAAATGTATGAATCATGATAAGAGTTATTGGAAAGACTCAATTATGAGTTCAGAAGAATATCATAATTGGGAAAAGAGTATTGATGGAAATTTTGAAGATTATTATTGTTATGAATAAAATAATAAATGTCATAAAATTATTGCTAATATTATTATTAGTAATAATAGCAATTATAGCATTATTTTCTTTACCTAATGAAGATATTGATGCTATGACTGACAATGAGTTCATTAGATTTATACTTATTAAAGCTTTTGCTATAATAAGTATTTATTTCATTGCTAGATAAGGTTTCTATGTTGTTGTTGTAGTTGGTAGAATTACAGGTAGTGACTATTAGTTTAGTTGCTACTTGTAATCTATTTGAATTAGTACAATAGCCGTAGATATGCCTTTGCTCTCATCTGCTTAAATGTAGACTCTCAAATGATTAACTCTATCGGATTTGAAATATAGTTCGTTAGAGTTAATTTTAATTTATTAAATAACTTTATTAATTTAATTAACATTACACGACATGGAAACAAAATTTGTAGAGAAAATGCTTAAGAAAGAGTTAATTAAGCAAGGACAAGAGTTAGAGAAAGAAATGCTAGTGCTACAAGAGAAAAATAGAGCTCTTGAAGCTAATAATAGACATCTTTGCGAAGATGTTGAAAAAGCAAATCAAGCAGTTATTGATTTGACTAATGAACGTAAGAATCTTGAAAGTGTAATCAATGAATCTAATAAGAAAAATATAGATCAAGCTAAAGAACTTACTAATTTGAATATCAAAGTTAAAACTCTTGAAGGCAAGATTACAGACCTTACAAATGATTGGGCTAGTGATTGTCAAGCCGGAGAAAAACAAATTAACATTCTTAAGGCTGAACTTACGTCTGCAAATAAGATTTGTGGAGCTAAAGCAAATCTTATTGAAACACTTAAAGAAGAAAATAGTGTACTAAGTAAAGGCATTGTAAAAAGAAATATAGTTAATTTCATTTTATGTGTTTGTACTATAGTATTATTTGCTTATATTTGTACCACGATTTGACGAATTTCGTAGTTGAACAATATTTTTCATGTTATTACCATTGCTTGTGAAAGTAGTGGTAATAGTTTTGGACGCATAGCTTAATCGGTTAGAGCACTTGACTCATAATCAAGGGGTTGTAGGTTCAAGTCCTACTGCGTCCACACTTTATCGAAGATATATATGTAACGTGTGACTAGTATTGCTTGTGAAAGTAGTGCTAGTATTTGCTCTCTTCGTCTATCGGTTAGGACGTAAGGTTTTCAACCTTAAAAGATGGGTTCAACTCCCATAGAGAGTACAAGTAAAACAAATGCTGGTTCTAATTTTTTTAACACCTTAGTTATTTTGATTTAATTAGTATTGCTTGTGAAAGTGGTACTAATATTCGCCGTAATGATGAAACAGGTAGACATGAAGGACTTAAAATCCTTTGAGCAGAAATGCTCGTGTGGGTTCAAATCCCACTTACGGTACTCCGGTCTTAATATTACATAGTATGGAAAAAAACATACTTTTGCCCTTATTGCTTGTGAAAGTGGTAAGGGTTTTGTTTTGTATACACTTTTAATTAATAATATTAATCACTTAAAATTTAATCAAGTTATGTTACACAATGAAGAAACTGACGTAAGACTTTTAAATCGTTCTGGAATAGTTAAAGTTGTTCCAGGCAAAGTAATTATTAATAAAAAGGCTATGGCTAGTAAACCTATTGGTATTCGTAGGTGGTCTAGAATAGACTTTTTAACCAATCATTGTGGATATATTTTATCTTACGATGATGGAGCGGTTGTAGAAGCTCCAAAAGAGGAAAATAAAGAAAAAGTTCGTACTACCAAAAATGCTCATAATAAAAGTGAGCAAAAAGTGAAAAAGATGAAACTATTTAAATAATGGCTATATTTTCTTTTAAACTTAATGTTGCATCAAAGAAAAATAAAACTTCTGAACCTAAGTTTAAAAGTTCTGTTTTAGTTGGTGAAATTATAATGGAAAATGATACTTTTAAATTAAAGGTAGAAGATTCTAATTATGAATTTACTAATAGTTCTTTTGATGCTAGAGGTAAAGACAGGCTTTTTAGAGGAAATTTAGTTTTCTTTAAAAAGCCAGAAGAACCTTATCCTACTTTTGTAGAACAAGCAGATGGTACTCTAAAACTTGAATATTGTACTATGAAAGCAGGTCATAAGGCTAAGGCAAAAACCACTGCTAGTGGTAAAGTTGAACTAGTAAAGATTATCGAATGACTATGGAAGCTAATAATAAAGTTATAGGTTATTTAGATAAACTTACTGAAGATCAACTTAAAGCTTATAATAATATTATTGAATGGGCTAATAGTCCATTTGATAAAAATAAGTGTAAGCGTTGCCTTACAGGCTATGCTGGAACTGGTAAAACTTATCTAGTTAAGGTTATATTACAATCTTGTAATATTCCTTATAGTAGGATAGGAATTGCTAGTCCTACGCATAAAGCTTGTAGAGTTCTAACTGAAAGTCTTGGAGATAATATTAAATGTTCTATTAAGACAATTCATAGTGACCTTGGATTTAAGGTTAACTTTGATTTGTCAAATTTTGACATTAATAATCCTCCGTTTGACCCTAAAGGTCAAGCAAAGATTAATAACTTTGATCTTTACCTTGTTGATGAAGCTTCTATGTTAACTAGAGGCTTATGTTCTTATCTAGAAAAAGTATGTATTGCTAATAATGTAAAATTATTATATATTGGTGATGCTGCTCAACTAGCTCCTGTTGGAGAATTATATTCTCCTGCTTTTAAAGGTATTATTACAGATAGTTTAACTCAAATCGTTAGACAAGATGATGATAATCCTTTGAAAGATTTGCTTACTATTATTAGAAAAGATATTCAAAATAAAACTTTTGAATTTATTAAATATATTACTTCACATAGAAGTAATTTTACTTCTGATAATAGTAAAGGATATATGGTTTGTAATAATTCTGAATTTACTAATCTTCTATTTGAATATTATAAGAATGAAGAATTATTGCACAATGTGGATTATGTTAAAGTAATCGCATATACAAATCCTGTTGTAAGTGGTTGGAATAAAGTAATTAGACAAACTATTATTCGAGATGCTGAAACAAGCATTTTGACTAAAAATGATTTGTTAACTGCTTATACAACTCTTGTAGACGATTTTAATGACATTATTATTAAAAATTCGGAAGATTATATAGTTGCTGATAAAGTAAATTATGTTCATCCGAAATATAATATTAATGGATTTCTAATCAAACTACAAGCTATACATGGGGGAAATATTACTCAACCTTTATTTGTTGTAGATCATTCAGATAAAGGAAGTTTAGAACTCTATGTAAGGCTTACTAATGCTTTGATTGATAACGCTAAAAGGGCAAGTTCTGTTCTTAGAGCTAGTAAATGGAAAGAATATTTTGCTTTTAAAGAAGAAGTTCTTCTACTTACTAGTATCAAACAAAGAACTAAAATTATTAAAGGTAGAGATATTGATTATGGGTTTGCATTAACTGCTCATAAATCACAAGGTTCTACTTTTGATAATTGTTTTGTTGACCTTGATGATATGTTATTTGATTCAAGAGGCAATGTATATGAGAATCCTGATGCTATTCGCAGAAGAGTTTATGTAGCTCTTAGTAGAGCTAAATATCGCGTATTTATTAAATATACTCGATGAATAGACAACTCTGTGAAGATTGTCCTTTAAGACTTTATAATAAAAAAGGATATTGTCTTGAAGGTGTAGGAGATATACCTACTGATAGTTTAATAGTTGTGCCTAATGTTGACTATGTTGCTTATAAAAATAGCGATTTTGCATTTAGTAAGCAAGTTGAGTTAATAAATCATACACTCTTCTACAGGGGAGTTGATTATCCAATTAAAATAGTTCCTTATATTAGATGCAATATTAAACTATCAAAAGGTATGATTGATGCTACAAATCCTATTATCAATAAACTATGTCTTAAACATTTAAATTCAGATATAGTTGATAATAAAATAAAGAATGTAATGCTTTGTGGAGATGTAGCTAAAAGTTTACTTAATATTCCTAATATATCTAATACTTTTAATACTTGTTATATTAATTGTAATACAATTAAATTTAATACTAATTATTCTCCTCTTATTTTATATAACGATGAAGAAAAGTATAAGGTATTTAAGGACAATTTGGTAAACTGGATAAATGCCATAAAGTTTAATTCATTTGATAACTATAAATTAGTAAGGATATGATTACAACTTTAGCATTTGACGTTGAGATATTTCCAAATATGTTTTCAGTTACTTTTGTTGATTTAGCAGATTATCTGAATACATTTAAGGATGTAAAAGGTGCATTAACTGATAATTATTCTGTAAAAGAAATTAAAGAAAAACTTGCTACTGTAAAGAGTAAGATTTTTTATATTTCTGATACTGATGATAGTCAGTTAATTCACCTTGTTTCTTATTTTGGAAATATGAGAGTTCGTGAAGCAATTAATCAATTTGGAGAACCAGAACTATTTAGAACTGATTTCTATGGTTTTAATAGTATTGGTTATGATGATTTGATGATTGCTGAATTTATGATGCGATGGAATACTTTTACTAGATGTAAAGATTTGATTAAACATCTTTATAATTTTAGTAAAAAAATTATCTCTCTTCAAGGAGATAATGAAGCTTTTTATAAAGATCCTGAAATAGAACTTTGTAAACAGTATGTATTACCATATTTTAGTATTGATGTTCAGAGAGTTTATGGACTTAACTCTGCAGGAGTAATAGTTGATAAAGATACTGGAGAACGTATTAAGTATGGTAAGTCTTTAAAACAGACTTCTATTAATCTTAAATGGCATGAACTTTTGGACTTTACTCTTCCTCCTATAGATGAAGAAGAATATAATATTTATTGGAAAGATATTACTAGTATGAGTATTACTCAACTTAATAAGGTAACAAATGATTTCGATAGATATGTTCTTCCTAAATATGTAGAAGGAATGCTCTATTACAATTTAAATGATGTTTATTTAGTATGTGAAATGGTTAGGCAAAAACCAGATGAGATAAGACTTAGATATAGTATTACTAAAGCATTTAAAATAAATGTATTAAGTAGTGCTAGAGCAAATATTGCTGATAAGCTTACAGTTAAGTTTTACAGTGATATGAGTGGTCTTAGAAAAGATGAATTTATTAAAGGTAGAACAGAACATTCTATTCTAAACTTTAGTAAGATTATTTTTCCTCATATATCTTATAAAACTAAACAACTACAAGATTTTCTTGCTGATGTTAAGAAAGTTAAGATTAGACATACTAGTAAATCAGAGTTTAGTAGGGAATTAACATTCTATGGTACAACTTATACTATTGCCACAGGTGGTATTCATAGTGTAGATAAACCTGGAATTTTTAAAAGCGATGATAAATATCTTTATTTACATCATGATTATACTAGTTATTATCCAAGTATAATGATTAGTTATAATCTGTTTCCTGCTCATCTTAATAAAGTTTTTGTTAAAATGCTTAGTAATCTAAAAGATACTCGCGTTAAAGCAAAACATACTAAAGATGAAGATGGATTAGTTATATCAGATGTACCTAATGGTATTACCGCAGAAGCGCTTAAGATTGTTATTAATGCAATTTATGGTAAACTTGGAAGTGAACTATTCTTTCTATATGATAGATTTGTTCAAATGCAAGTTACTATAAATGGTCAACTTATGACTCTTTCTCTTATAGAAGAATTAGAGTTAAATGGTATTCATGTAATTAGTGCTAATACAGATGGTATTATTCTTAAACTTCCGAGAGACAAATTCGAACAATATCAACATATAACGGAAGCTTGGAATGAAACTAATAAAATGGGTGCTGATTATGAAGCTTATAAACTTTTAGTTTGTAGAGATATTAATAATTACTTTAATATTCAAGAATCTAAGAAAGGAGATAAATTTGAATTTAAAGGAGATCTTGATCCTAAACAATACTGTAAAGATTATAAGAAAGGCTATGATATGCCAATAGTTGCACAAGCTGCTTTTGAATATTTTGCTTTTGGAAGACCAGTTCTTGATACACTTTATAATGCTACTAATATTTTGGATTTTTGTAAAACTCAAAATGTAGGTAAAAAGTTTAGTGTTGTATATCATAGAGTTGTAGATGGGAATGTAGAACAAGTTGAAACACAAAGACATTGCCGTTTTTATGTATCTACAAAAGGAGTTGCTCTTTATAAAAAAGAAGATTTAACTGATAAACTTTCTAGTTTAGCTAGTGGTTGTAAAGTTAAGATTCTTAATAGTTTAGATGATAAACCAATTGAAGAGAGAAATATTGATTATACTTATTATTATAATGAGGTATATAAGATTATTAATCCTATTCAAATGAGAATATCTCCGAATCAAAAGAGTAATCCAATTAAAGGTACAAAGAGTGGTAAAGCACTCATTAAAAAATATGGTAATGGTGCTTTATTAAATCTCTTTGATGATGACAGCAGTGGAAATGTGGAGAACTAATAAAGGTATAGGAACCTTTGTTAGTATTAAAAATGATGACAAGGTAGTTATAGAAATTCTTGAAAGAATTTATGAAAAGCAGAAAGGAACTACTATTATTATAGTGCCTGACTTAAATGTTAGATATGCTTTTATGAAAACTTTAAAGAGTTCTGAAATCGTGAATAATCTTATTAATAATCGAGATGTCAAAGTATTTACTGAAGAATATATTGATTATAGAACAAGTACATTTCACAATTTATTAACTATTTTGTATAATCCTAGTAAACTAGAGTATAGCATGATTCATATGCTAATGAATAGCACTTTTAAATTGACATTTTTAAGTACTGTTTTTAAAGCAGACGAATTAATGGAATTGTATAAAGTTTGTCCTAAGCTTCAAGTGAACCAAGAAGAAACTATCATAACCCCTTTAAAAGAGGTTGTTTCGGTTGTGCTTGAGGAAAAGGACAGACAACTATATGATTACTATACTAAAGAAATTACTGATACTCTTACAATTTTTGGTAGTTATGAAAATACTGCTAAAGCTCTAAAAGGTGATGAAATACTTAATTTAAGTGGAATTGCTTTTTGTGATAAAATTGCTAGAGAATCAGGTTGGCATGAAGGGTTGGATAAAACTTCTCCTTTTGAAATGCAAATTGATGAAGCTTATAATCCAATTAATCTTCGTAATAGAGCTATTGCTATTAATGAACATATTCGTAAAAGAAAACAGTTACTTAGTGGTAATAGAACTAAACTTTCTAAAATTGAAGAAATAGTAAACAATAACCCTCAATGTAAGATTTGTATTATTAATTATGATACTGATTTTGCTAAAGTAATTGTTGATTTCTTAAATGAAAATGGTGATATTGCTAGAAACTATCACGATAAGTTAGAACCTGTTGCTCTTCTAGATGAAGAAGGCAATCAAGTTACTTACAAAAGTGGTATTAAACAAGGGCAAGTTAAATTTGCTGGAGCTGATTTACAAAAGACTATTAATGTAAATCTTTTTAATAATGGTGAAATATCAGTTCTATGTACTAATAATATGCCTGACAAGAAATTGTCAATTAAGGCAGATATTGTCATTTTAAGCAGTCCATATAGTGAAACAATAGATACCTATATATATAGGGTAAAATCGCTTGTAAATGGCTCTAATACCCCAAAATGCTACATTCTATATACGGAAGATAGTATAGAGGAAAATAGAGTTGTTGAACTTTATGGAGAAGAAGAAATCAATAATAATTCTATGAATTATTTTGTAGATTAAGGTAGGTTTGCTATATTTGTATCAACAAAAGGTCTTTGAAATGAATGATGAAACAAAACTAGTTAAAACTGATAACACTTATGGTATTAATCTTTTTAGTGAACAAGGAATTGCTACCGCAGAACTTGTTTTAAAGAAGTTAATGGCAAGCGAAAAAAGTGGTATTAAGTCAGTTGCTGATGGAATGGCTATAATGCTTAGAGCAAATGATTTAAAACTTCCTTTTAGTACTTGTGTTGAACATATACATGTTATCAATGGAAAAACTGGTGTAGATGTTCACATTGTAAAAGCCTTACTATCAAAGGCAGGAGTGGTATGGGAACAAACCAAAGATGCTGCTCCTCTGTATAAGTATACAGATGGTAGTAATGTTTATCTAGAACATCAACTACCAAGCTATTGTAGAATAGTTGCTTCTAAAGAAAAAGCAGAAGCAATTAAAGATCCCGATGTATTGGGTGTTTGGCTTGTTAAATATTATTCTGATTTATCAGGTAATATTTTTAGTGAATTTGAGATTAATGATAAATGTGTTATTGCTCTTAATAAACTTCAAGCTATTAGTCTTCAAAAAGAAGGTAAATATCCAATTATTCGTATTCCACAACCACCTTATGATTATGTCACTGAATATAAATTTACTAGACATCAATTATGTAATGGTAAAGAACTAGTACGAACTGCTACAAGTAAATTTACTTATAGTGAAGGTAAAGCTGCTGGACTATTTGAAAAGGATACTTATAAGAAATATCCTCGTACTTTAATTAGTCATAGAGCTTTTGCTTTAGGTGCTAGAGATATTGCTAGTGATTTAATTATGGGTTGTATGGAAGAAACTGAATTAAATATCATGTGTGGAGAAAGTCTTTCAGATGATATTTTACAACAAGAAATTTAAACTACTAATCTTAGTAGAAAACTTTATTTTATTAATTATTAAATTTTTACAGTTATGCTAAACGGAAAATTGTCTTTTGTAAAGAGTGTTGTTATGTCAGGTGTTAAGTCTTCAGTTATCAATGCTGGTCCTCAGCTTACTGTTACTACTACAGAGGGTGGTTTCATTATTACTCCTGCAGTTTCTAAGGCTTTGAATATTGCTCCAGGTGAGCGTATTGCATTTACTAACAATTTCGATTCAATTACAGCTGGTATTCAAGCTCGTATGCCAGAGTTGGTTGAGTGGTGTGATGAGAATGGTGTTGATATTGATTCTAAAGAGGGTCAAGATGCTATCTTTGCTGCATTTGGTGAGTGGTCTATCTGTAAGGGTTGGGCATTGTATGATAGAATGGGTGAGCCATCTATGGTTAATGTTCGTGTTGCAAAGAAGGACAAGGAAGCTTTCTTGGCAGTACCAGAGAACCGTATGAAGTTGGTAGAGGAGAACCGTGAGGCTTTGATCGAGGAGTTTGGAGAGTTGTCAGATGAGGAGTTGGCAGAGAAGTTGACTGCTGAGATGGTACCATCTCCACAAGTTCAAGATGCTTATGGTTGTAAGACTGCTGCTTCTTCTTCTGCTACTACTGCAGGTGCTACTTTGACTTTCACTGATACTAACATTTGGATGCAGTTGAAGGCAGACTTGACAGCTAACGAGAAGGCACAAATGAAGAAGGTTTACGATGTAGTTCTCGATGAGGTTGAGGAGATGGAAGTTTCTAACGGTTATGAGAAGATTACTGTTAAGGCTTATCCAATTAAGTTCGTTGAGACTGTTAATGGAGCTCGTTCAAACAAGGATTAATCTCCTATTGTATTGAATGTTATAAAGGGTAATTAACCTAATTAGTTACCCTTTATTTTTGTCTAATTTTTATTGTTTATTTTTAAATTAAAATTATTATGAGTACTCAAGTTAATGATCAAACTAATGAAGTAAAGAACGTAAGAAGTAGAAGAGGTGTTGCAGCAGTCAAGGCTACAAGTTTGCTTAAATTTAAGACTGAGGATAAGAATCCTCAAATTGGTTTATTCCAAGCTTGTCTTGCTGATGTGACTGTAGATTGGAGTGAGGCTAAAGAAGATGCTCAATCTTTTGCTGGTCTTAAGATTCCTCGTCTTACTTTCCATTGGACTTCGCTTCATAAAGAAGACAATGAGAAAAGACATTTGTTCACATCATTCTTCCCACAACCATCAAATGTTGATACTATTCCTGGAGGTAAGGAAGAGTGGAAGATTAACAACATTCTTAGATTCATCAAGCACGTATTTGACGTATTGTACTTGAAAGGCAAGGAGTTCTCAGATGAGGACGCAGCAAAGTTGGATTTACCTTTGGATGATATTGATGCAGAAGGTAACTTTGTTGCTCTTGATCCAGAAGAAGTAGTCAAGGCATATCAAGTTATGTTTGAGAATGTAGCTGCTCTTCTTAATGGTGACGGAAAGCCTTGTTTCAAGGATGCTAACGGTCAACCTGTTGCCCTTTGGCTAAAGCTTATTCGTTGTAAGAAAACAAAGAATGGTTGGGTAAACAATGTTCCAAGTGGAGATTTGGATATTGACCGTTTTGTAGGACAAGGATTTATTGAGATTATTGTTAAGGGTAAGACTCCTACTCTTTCAATTGATCCAATTAAGGAATCTATTGCTCCTCAAGAGGTAAAGAAGGCTCCTGATTCAATCGCTAGTGGAGTTGCAGGTATCGGTGCTGTAGATGTTGACCCTACTGCAGTAGGTATGCAAGATGCAATGTTTGGTGCTAATTCACCTTTCTAAGTAATCGTTTAATCTAATATGGGAGGTATAGGATGTAATAGTCTTATATCTCCCTTTTTTTTTCACTATGCGTAACATAATAGAAGTTGGACTTACTAAATCATTTATAGAGTCTAAAGTACCTCAAGAATTTATAATGAGTACGTATCTTGATATACCTTTAGATGTTGTAAATGATTGTATTAATAACGGCAAATTAATAACTTCTATTTTTAGAGATGATGATACTAATAAAAGTATGGGTTTTGCATTTAACGCAAAAGGTAAACTAAAAGTTAGAGATTTTGGTGGATTTGGATTCTTTGAAGATATTTATGGAACTGTTGCTTATGTACTTAGTATAAAAGAAAATAGAGATATTAATACTTCAAATAAATCTGATTTCATGTATGTTCTTAAACATATTGCTAAAACTTTTAGCGGTTTAGTTTACGGGAAAGAAACAGTGGAAAATTCAATATTAGATTTAAAAGATGTAGGCAAAGTTTTAAAATCTAAAAGAGCAGTTATTGAGATTGCTTCTAGAGATTGGAATCAAAAGGATCAAGAATTATGGGCTAGATGGGGTGTAGATATTAGATATTTACAAATTAATAAAGTTATCCCTGTAGAGCAATATTATATTAATAGAACTATTAATAGTGACCCTAAGTATTTTTATAAATACAAAGACCCATGCTATGCTTACATTCTCGGAAAAGATAGAAGTGGTGTTTTACTAATTAAACTTTATTTTCCTTTAAGAAATAGAGATAAAGAACATAAGTTTATTACTAATTGTAATGTTTTAGAAGGTCTATTAAATCTAGAAAGTAATTATGATTATATTATTATTACTAAATCTAGTAAAGATAGATTGGCTATCGGCAATACGCTCATGACTACACCTTTCTACGGGGGACGGGATAATAAACTTAATATCGGAATTGTTAATCTTCCTAGTGAAAACTATGAAATTAATCAAAATGAATATAATTATTTATTGAGTAGAATTAAATATGGAGGTAAGTTAATTAGTTTATTAGATTTTGATAGAACAGGAAGAAAAGGTGCAAAATACCTTAAAGAAACATATGATATTCCTTATCTATTTATTACTAGAGGAGAATTTGGATTAACAGATTATAATGCCAAAGATTTTGCAGAACTTTGTGAAGTTTATAAAAGAGCTGAAATAATTTCTTTTATAGATGAAACCATTAAATATGTAGAATATGTTTACAATACAGATGCCGAAGTTTACGGACTATCAGATTTTGATACGCCCTACTAAAGAAAACGGTCATAAGACTGTAGCAATGGTTCCTATTACCGATGATGATGTAAAAAGACTTGAAGAAAATAAGTCTATTAGAGTTACCATAAAAGGTGTAGATTATGTATTTGGACTTGATAATGCTTATGTTGCAGGAGAAGTTAATCTAGAAGAACTTAAAGAAATATGTGATAAAAGACAATTTTTAACTGATAAAGATCATGTATATATTCCTTCTAGATATAATTTTGAAACTCATACTTGTAAAAGTCCTAAAGAACAATATTTATTTACAGAAACTGTTAGTACATTTGATGTAGTTAAATATAAATATGCATCTCTTGGTAAACCTAAGAATATAGTTATCTTTAGATTTAAAGAATATGTCGTTAATAGATAAGAAAGAATTAATTGGTTATTTTGGAGAACCTATTAAGTCTGTAGTTTCTTATAATAATGATGCTAAAGCACAAGGCAAGATTTATAATAGTCTTGCCTTTTGTTTTGGTTCTTTAGATTGTTCTAAAACTTTTAGCAATGGTATGCGTATGATGCAAACTATTGATTTAAGATATAGAACTAATATAAGCGAAGCTATATACATAATAGAACATTGTATCGAAGGAACTGAAGAACAGACTAGACTATACAATGAATTAGTTCAAATTCATATAAATAATTTAGAATATGAAAAAGCTAATCCTCCAATCCCTAGAGTATTAGGGAAGAAACAAAAAGTTTCTAAAGAACCTAAAGAAAGAAAAGAAAAAGTTCCTAAAGAACCAAAAGTAAAAGTAGAAAAACCACAGTTAAAGTTCAGTTTTAAATTAAGCTTATGAGATTGTATAAAAGAAATAATCAAGGTAATCCTATATTTTGGGAAGGAAAGATTAATAATAATAACAAAATAGTTCTTAAATATGGAACTGTTGGTTGTGGTGAAGGACATTGTGAAATACTAGATGCTAAAGATCCTGCTAAGGAACTTAAGAGTAGAGTAAACGCAAAGCGTAAAGAAGGATACAAAGAAGTATCTGAACTTCACGATAATGCTCCTGCTACTATCGACGGTTATCATTTGAAGAAATATCTTGATACTTATTTACCTAAGTATAATGTTTCTGATAATGGTAATATTCTTCCTATGTTAGCAAAAGTATTAGAGGATAACACTCCTTTTACTAAAGGAGAATTTCAAGCTCAATATAAGATTAATGGTTTGAGATGTCTAATAGGTGCTAAGAAGTGTACTAATAATTTATTTAAAGAATATGATTTTACATATCAAAGTAGAGAAGGTACAACTTGGAATCTAGAATGGATGGACGAACTATTAAACAAAGTATTGCCAACTGAAATAGTAAATCTTCTAGTAAATGAAGGTGCTAAACTTGATGGAGAACTTTATCTTCCAGGATATAGTGTAAATGAAATAAATTCTTTTGTTAAGAATAAAGATATGCCTCAACATTATCAATTACAATATTGGTGTTATGATATTGCAGTTGAAGGTATGTCTTCACGTCTTAGACATGATTATCTTGAATGTAAATTATATACTACTATACAAGAATTTAATACTATTGAAGAACATCTTAATAATAAAAATCATTTTGTTCTTCTTCCTAGTTTTTATATTAAAGACATTAAAGATGCTTTAGTTGGTCGAGATAAATTTATTAGTCTTGGCTTTGAAGGTCTTATTGCTCGTAATATGGATTCTGAATATCAATTTGGAAAACGTAATGGAGCAATGTTTAAATATAAAAAGATTCTTGATGGCAAATTTGAAATCATTGATGTTATTCCTGAAGGTAAACGAACAGAATTACCTAAATTCGTTTGTAAGAATGATATTAATGATGAGTATTTTGAGTGTACTATTAATGCTTCTCACGAATATCAAAAATATCTATTTTCTAAAAAGGATCAACTTATTGGAGAATATATGCTGGTTGAATATCGTGAAAGAAGTGGTGTTAACCAAGTTCCTTTTCACGCTAAAGGTATAAATATATATCGAGCTGATGATAAGGATTTATTGCATGTTTTAATATGAGTTTATTTGATTATGACATAATTAATAAAATTGACAAAAACCATAGTTGGTTAGATGTCAAGTCTAAGACTTTAATTAGTCGAGACATTCCTTGTAAAGCAGGACAACATTATGCTATTGCGAAAAAATATAATGTAGATACTATGAATCACGAGTATTATATTATTATTGGAGATGAAAAAATTCCTAATGCTAATAATAAAACTATGCTTGATGATTTTTATGGTAGAGCAAAGATTAAACTTAATGATGTATGGAATGAATTATTCGGTGATATTGTTAGTGATATTCCTGTAATTGTTACTAAAATCGAAGATGATGACAATAGATATGATATATACCAATTATCATATTAAGCCGTCAGTACGTCAGATTTAAGCCATATTGCATTTTTGATTAGCGGTTGATAATTTGTATTGACCGCTAATCTTTTATTCGCAAAATAGATTTTAAATTATTAGAATAATTTATTAATTTTGTTACTGCTAATGAAGGTTGAAGATAAAATTAAAAAATGTGATGTTATAAGTAATTTTACATTAATTACTGTAGGTGTTCTTAGAAAGCAAATAATTGCTCTTATTGAAATACATAAGAAGTTGGGTATTAAACTCCCCTGTAGAGAAGCTAGTGAGTGGAGAACTTTACTTAACGCTTGTAATATTCTTACTAATAGAGTAATGTTTGCTGAAATTGCTGATGTTTGTTATTATAACGAATGTGTAAATATTATGGATTTTATTCTTAGAGAACTTGATTCAAGATGTGATGATAGTAATACTAGAATTTGGCAATTCCATAATCTTCTTAAAAGTTATCCTGTTGTTAATGAGTTTATTGCTCCTACTTATGATGAAGAACTAGAAGCATTTAGAAAACTTATTGAACAAGGTGACGAAAGTAATGAAAGATTTAATAAACTTTAAAATTAAGTTGTTATGGCAAGAGTTAAGAAAGCTTATAAAAGAACAGAACTAGTACACAGGTTTATTCATACTCCTGATTATATGTATGATAAAGACAGAGGTAATTATGAAGTTAGTTGTTACAAAAATGTTTTAGTTAAAGGTCACGTAGGGCTTAAAGGATTTACTAATTGGGAAGCAAGCGGTGATGCTAAAATTTCTTGGATAGATGCAGTTGCTCTAATTAATCGTGAACATAAATATATAATTATTAGTACAGAGTATCAGCCTAATTGTTTGGAAGTACGTAGTGCTGTACCTAGTGATTATAAAGTGTTTTTTAGTAATAGAAAGTTAAGTGATTGGCACATCACTTCTACGGGGGAGCTAGAGGAAGTTCTTAAACTTCATACTGAGTATTGTGTTGATGAATATTATAGACATAATCTTGTATTTTTTGAAAATCTTATAAGTAATAATAATAAATTGGATTGGAATCGTGCTAATTTCACAGATATTATAATTTGTGGTATTGGTAGTCGTAGACGTATAAATAAGCATACCATTACTTATCTTAGAAATACTTATAAGATTCAAAAATATAGTTGGTATAAAGAAGATTATAATACTGATTATAAACAATGGTCTTATAAACATAGCAGTTATATTACTCGTCCAAAACTTTCTGCGGATAAAGTTTATAGAGATAAAGTTTTTACAGCTAGTGAAAAACTTAAACTTTATAAACAATATCAATGGACATCTAAATGTTATGGAGAAGGTATTTCTTATAATAAGTATTGGGAAGCTGATGGTAAACCTTTTAGTGTTGAAGCTTTAAAGAAGTTTAATAAAGATTTTGTAAATTATGATCTTAGTGAATATCCTAATAAAACTTTATTAGATGCTTTGAATAATTGTTTATCTATTAAGAAAGCTCGTGATACAGCAGCGTTCAATCATAATTGTGAACTTAGTAAACAAAATTATGAAAAAGCTTTAATTGAACTTAAATCAAGACTTAATAATAAAGACCTTATATTAAATTGGATGAATGGTGCTAATAGTAAAGCTCCTATTATAGAAGTTAATTATTGGGGTTTTACAGTTAAATCTTATTATAAGAAAACGGGTAAATGGGAAAATAAAACTGCAAGAAGTTATAGTAGTTTTGATACAGTTCAACTTAGAATAAATCGTATTCATAAATGTGTTGAAACATCTAAAAATGCTGTAGTTCCTTTAACTGATGCAATTAGTCTTTATAGATTATATGTAAAACTTACTAAAAATGAGTATCCTAAAGAAGATACTACTATTAGATTAGAAGATAGAAACTTTAAAGTTGGTATTTATAATCTAAGAGGTATGTATTACAAAACTAAAGTTACTGATGAAGGTAGAGTTTTGGATTATAAAGAATGGTGTATAGTTGTAGGTTGTCATCATATTTGGATGGATGATTTTAGAACTTTTATGAATCATTTTAAATTAAATAATTTATTTGAACGGTAAACTTGTAGTCCTACTGTAAAAGGTAGGACTACTTAAATTAATTTTATGATGATCCTACTACTGTAAAATACATTAGATTTAATTTTGGTGAATGGCTTCCAATAGAAAAAGTAGATATAATTTAAAATTAAGTTATTATGAGTAGTTTAAAACAATTTTTAGCAACAACTTCAGGTATGTTAGTTATGGATAGTGTAAAATATTATTATGATGTATTTACAAGAGCTAAACGCGTTAAGTCTTTGACTCCTGCTGAAGTTTATGCTAAAGCTAAAAGAAAGAAAAAGAATCGTGCAGTTAAGAAAGCTAAAATAGCAAGTAGAAAACATAAATAAATTAATGTTATGGATGTAAAAGATAAAAATGATTTATTACCTATAGATATAGAAAATATTTCTATGGGTTTGACTACTAATCAACAAACTAATATATTTCTGTTTGATGATAAAGATAGTCAAGTTAATGTATTTCCTGATAATAGGACTTTAATAGTTAATTTTGATGGACATATACAAGTATCTTATGGTGCAAATCCTGCTAATGTTTGTGTAGGTTTTAAAGAATACACTGACAATCTTAAACCAGGAGATAATATTGAAAATGCTAAATTAAAGTTTGTAAGACCTGAATTGCTTCATGATGTGAGATTATGTTTTAACGATCCTATATCTATTGATGTTGTAATAGCTGCTCTTACTAAAGCAAGAGTTATTTTACAGCATAGAAATAAAGCAAGCAATGATTAATAAATTAATGTTATGGCAGAAGTAATTTTAACAATAGACGGTGTTAGTCATAGACTAACTAGAAAGCATATAGATTGCGTTAGATGTTCTTTAACTGATTTTTGTGAAAAACATACTAAACAAACTTGTTATGATTTAGCAGATGATCATAATTATTCTTTTGAGGAGATTAAAGAAACTCCTATTGATAAGATAGATAAAATTAGTGAGGGCATTGATAAAATTTTAAAGATATTAGAGAAATGAATTTAGTTAATCAAAATGTAGTTCCTATTGTACAAGAGAATACAGTAGATGGTATGTATAAACATATTGAACTTTGCGGAAGAACTTGTTATAAAAGTGAAGATAAAATTACAGAAACTAGTGCTAAAGAATTTGTAGACCGTATGATTAATAGTAATCATACGGCTATGCTAGAGCATGGTACTGTTTATCTTAGTATTCCTAAACCAATAGTTGATAGTCAATGTTATAAAGATCTTAAAGTTCTTAAACATAATAATTATACTAGATGGTGTAGTAAACGTGGTATATTTTATATTACTACTAATTATAGGGTTTTAGTTGAAAATGATTTGACTAGACTAATTAACTATATTGTAGAACCTACTTATTATCATAAGAAAAGATATACATTTAAGTTTACTATTTGTAGACAAGTTAGTCATGAAGCTGTAAGACATAGACATTTTAGTTTTGCTCAAGAAAGTACTAGGTTTTGTAATTATAATAAGAGTAAATTTGGTGGAAGTATTACTTTTGTTAAACCTAATTGGCTTTCAGCAGATGAATTATCAGAATTTCAAGATGATTTAAATGTTATAGAAGCTATTTATTTTAAATGGATCGAAAGAGGTTGGACTGCTCAACAAGCTGCTTATTTTCTTCCTAACGGAACTAAATGTGATTTTATTATGACTGGGTTCATGAGCGATTGGCGTCATTTCATCGATTTAAGAAGTAAAGGAATTACAGGTGCTCCTCATCCACTTATGAAGGAAGTTGCAGATAAAGTTTTTGAATATTTTAAATCTAATAGTAATAAACATGAGAAGAAAGAGAAATAAAATTTTGATTACTTATGGTTTTTCATATGTTTTAGTTATAGTAGGTCTTGTTTATTTTAGTACTTTTGCTGGTAATAAAAATAATAATTCTGAAATAGAAACTAAAATTAATGAAACTCAAAAAGTAAGTCTTAATCTAAAATCTTATGAAGCGGATAGTATGATTAATCTTTATTGTAATAAAAGAACTCCGTGGAAAAAGACTAAAACAAATAATGATAAAACTAATAAAAATTAAGTTATGGAAGACATAAGAAGTTATAATGTTGGAGGTAGCGATTATGCTAAACATTCAATTCAACCTTGGGATATTTGGGAATATGTTGCTGACCCTTGGAGAGCAGATATTATTAAAAGAATACTTAGAACTAAAAAATGTTCTCTTTGGGATAAACTATTTCATCCTGATACTTGTGATAGTAGAATGAATGATTATAAGAAAATAAGACATATTCTTTTAAAGATTAGAGATTTGTTTGAAAAAGACTATGTCTTTGCTGAAAGTCTTAAATGCTTTAAAGAAAAAGATAAGATGTATGATAATATTTATGATTATTGTGATGTTATAGCATCAACATATCATTTATCTTATTATGAAACAGCTATTTTAGATCGTATGCTTAGATATCCTAATGAAGATTATTATATTGAAACTTCTCTTGAATATATAGATATTCTTATGGAAGTTGAAGAACATAATACTCCAAAACTTATTAAATTTTGTAATAAACTTGTTAAACTTTTTAATAGATAAATTACGAAAATTATGAAAAGTAGTTTATATGATATTAAATATAAAATAAATGATATATGTGACATTATAGTTAATGTTGCAGCTATTATAATTCTTATAGTTTTATCTATAACTTCTATTATTGGATTAGTATATTTAATACAATATTTATTTAATTAAATTCAAATTATTATGAGTGATGTTAAAAATCCTATGTTTTCAACTCTAGTAGAGTTTGGAAACTATCTTCTTAGTAAAGAAAGAATGGCTAGTGTAGAAAATCCTAGTAGTTTACATGAAGTAACAGATGCTGATATTAGTAACTTTAATCTTAGCAAACTTAAGAATCATACTATTAAGTTTGTAAAGTATGGTACTAATCATTGTGCTATGTGTAAATCAATGACTACAGTAATTGAACAAGCTATTAATTATCTTAAAGAGCAGTATGGAGTTGAAGCTAAACTTGTAGAAGTTGATGCTGAAACTGATGAAGGTAATGCTGAATTTGAGAAAATTGGAGGTAGGTCAATTCCTCATACTATTATGTATGCAGATGACCAATTATATCTTTATGCTTGGAATAGATATTATCCTATAAATGAAGTTAAAGATATTATTGATAATATTATTAATAACACTTCTTGGATATTCTAGTTATGGCTTGGAAACCTCATAGAGCAGTTGATAAAGGTGACCTTATTGGTTACCTTTATCTTTTCGAGTATAGTAGTTGTACTATAGTAGAGATAGAAGTTTGGGAACATGATTATAGAATTGCTAGTGAAAATCTTGAACAAGTAATTGTAAATAAAGGTTATAATTTAGATTCTGTTAGTTATATGTTCTCAGGAGATAAACTTACAATAGAAGAAGATACTAATTAAATTATTATTAAAATGGCTAATATTTTTGAAATTAAAAATGAAATTGCTGACTTGTTTAATCAAATAGAAGAAAATTACGGTGAATTAACTCCTGAATTAGAAGAAGCTCTTACTATTAAACGCGAAGAGTTTACTGATAAAATTAAAGGATATAGTGATTATGTTAAATCTTTAAATATAGATATAGATGCTATAGATACTGAGATTGCTAGACTTAAAGAACTTAAAGATAGTAAAAAGAAAGCTATCGATAGACTTGAAAAAGTAATGGCTGATGCTATTATGGAGTTCGGTAATACTTCTAAGTCTGGTAGTAAATTTGTAGATTGGGGAACAGGTAAAGCTAGTATTAGAATTACTCAAAGTGTTGATATAAATGAATATTTTATAGAAAGATTTAATCAAAAGATTAAAGATTTTTATGAAAGATGTAGTATATTGCAACAAATAGATAGTCTTACTGAAGAAGATATTCAAAA
Source organism: archaeon (assembly GCA_024413395.1). Taxonomy (GTDB): domain Archaea; phylum Methanobacteriota; class Methanobacteria; order Methanobacteriales; family Methanobacteriaceae; genus Methanocatella. Next base: position 64,770 of record JAKSUH010000001.1, on the reverse strand, counting down.
TGCTTGTAATAATCCTGATTTAGAAGATGACAATTTACAAATTAGTGTTGAAGATTTAAAATATCTTGATATAGATTTTGATGTAAAACTTGGTTCTTTATCTGATATGATTAATTCAGAAAAAGGAAGAGCTGCACTTAAAGCTATATTAGATTATGATCTTAATACTAAAATGAAAGTTTCTGTTTCTAAGTCTAGTATTAAAGCTGATTATAAAGAAACTGGAAATGTTCCAGAATATGCTACAATTAAATATAACAAAAACGTAACTATTAAATAAAGTAAAAGTATGAGTAAATATCAAGTTAAAGGACTTCCTTGGGGCAGTGGTCTAGGTAAAGATGTTAGCGATTGTAAATCAGCACAAGACGTAATGCAAAAGGTAGGACTAGACTTCACAGTAAAGAAATGTGAGTTAGTAGCAAAAATGCCATTCTCTTTAAATGATAATAATGATATTGATGAAAATGCAGGAGATTTCTCTAGAGACGGTATGATTTATAGAGATTGTCCTAATGCTTATGCAACATATAGAACAGATTTAAATATTCCTCTTGGACTTGTTAAGAGTAAATATGAAGTTGTTCAAAATATGAATGTATTTAATTTCTTTAATGATGCTATAGGCTCTGATGCTAACTGGGATAAAGCTGGTATGTTTGGTTATGGACATAAGATTTTTGTTAGTGCTAAACTTAGTTTTGATAGTGAACTAAAGAATGGAGATAAATTAGATTATTATCTTGTATTTAGTAATAGTCATGATGGTTCTAGTTCAATTGATATTCTATTTAGTCCTATTAGAGTATGGTGTCTTAATATGTTAAACAGTGCTTTAAAGAGTTCTGATAATTTTATTAGACTAAGACATACTGCTAATGTTTCAGATAAACTTGATTTTGGAGGTAAGATTGTAGCTGCTGCTAGAGAAAAAGCTCAAGGTTCTGTAGATTTATATAATAAACTTATAGATACTAAACTAGATAAAGTTACAATGCTTGCTACTATAGCAAAAGTATATCTTACTGATGAAGAACTTAACAATGTTCTTAATATTCAACATGGTCTTGAAAAACTATTTGATTTCAATGATTATGTTAGAGAACAATGTAACATTAGTACTCGTAAAAGAAATATTCTAACTTCTGTTTGGGATTATCATACTAAAGCAGAAACTCAACAAAACATTCAAGATAATGCTTGGGGAGTATACAATGCTATTACTGGATATTACAGTAATGTAGTAGATATGACTAGAGAGAAGAGAGTTAATAGTTTGCTATATGGTACTGCTAATGATGTTATGCAGAAAACTTTAGCTCTTGTTGGATAAAGTGAACTTTAGAGAACTATCACAACCCCTTTAGAAGAGTATCACTTAATTTATTATAATTATGATTAATGTTTATTTTAAAAAAGTTCATCCTAAAGCAGTGATTAATGATCATGCTAAGGAAGGTGATGCTGGTTATGACATCACAGCAGTTAGTGTTGAATACAAAGTAGATATTGATGCTTTCGTTTACGGAAGTGGTCTTGCTTTAGAGTTTAGAAAAGGAATTAGGGCAGAGATTGTTCCTAGAAGTTCTAATCGTAAAACTGATGCTTATATGCCAAATACTCCTGCTACAGGAGATTCTGGTTATAGAGGCGAGTATATGATTACTTTTAAGAATAGAAAACCTACTAACTTTTTTGTGAGACTTCTTTGTAAGTCTAGTATTTTTGGCATTAGAGCATTTGGTTATAAACTTGCGATGAAGAATGCTCCTTATATTGTAGGAGATAGACTTGCTCAGTTTATATTTACTGAATATCAAGATGCTAGATTTAATGAAGAATCAGAACTTTCGAAGACTGATCGTGGAGAAGGCGGTCACGGTAGTACAGGTAAATAAATTTAAATTAATTGTATTGTTGTTAATGGGAGTAGTAGAAATACTACTCCTTTTTATTTTGTTATTATGGTTAAAACTATTATTTTAATTATTTGTTTAGTTGTTATAATAACAACTGCTTTTGTAGATATATGTAAGAATTTTAGTGTTACTGTTCTACTATTTTATACTAGAATTACAAACAAGCCAACTTATGAGCTTTTAAAAGAAGCTCTTAAAGGCAATTATGTTATATGTTGGAATCTTTATAATTCTAATGTAATGTTTGGTCCTGTTCCTCCTAAAGATAAAGATATTTATATTGCAGTGTTTCATACAGCATTGGGAGAATATAAATATATGATTGGAGATAAAGATGCACCTAAATCACATCCTGCTTCTGAATGGCTTGTTAGAGAATTGTTTTTTGAAAAGTTTATGAAAGAACAATTTCCAGAGATTCTACGTATTACTGAACGATGGTATGATGATTGTGCTAAAGAAAGTGAAGATGAAAGTGCTAAATAGTAAGTGTGGTACACTCTTTTACGGGGGACGAGATAGTAAACAGCGGTTCACTCTCATAGATATAGCAGATTTGCCCTCTATTGCAATTAATATGTAAATCTGATTAATCTATTTAGATTTGAATTAGATTTGCTTAAATACAAAATTAATTTATACAAATAAATTCTGTATAATAAATAATTAAGGCGTTAATACGATTAGTACGAGTTGTACTTGTTGTATTAACGCCTTTTTTTTTATCTATGGTTCAATTGGAGAACCTTGTTATTTAATAAATTCTACAATAGGATCTGCAAGACCTATACCAAGATAGTTTTTCTCTAACTTAAAGAACCTGTTGTTCTTTTGTAAACGAGTAATATTATAATAACTATGGTATAGAGGTATTCTTCTTTCAATTTGACTAAGTAATTTATGCTCTCCAGCATGACTACCAGTCTTGAATACCCAATTGAAATCATCATTAGTTAAATATTGTGCAGTATAACCACAGATGTTAACTATTCCACCAAGAGCAGATTGTGCAGCAATAGGACTAGACCAAAGCTTTTTACCTTCTGCAACAATACCTAATGGATTGTACATAATACATTCTGTACTAAATCTATCAAGTTCGTGTATAAAGAAGTTATATGCTAAACTGTCATCTTTACTATCATCGTCATCCCATGCAAGTTTTACACCAACAGTAGCTGCAATTGCTATTGCAGGACCAGTAAGTTCTGCTACCATTCTTCTAATATTATTTCTATCAGTTTCAGACATTATTTTCCAATTAAGAACTATGTTTGTATAAAGACTTAAAGCTCGTTTAAGAACATTTTGATTTATTTCTGCAAAATCTAAAAGTTCTTCATAACCTGTAACACCTTTTGCTTGTAAATCTGCTTCTATTTCTTTTCTAAATTTAGCACTTCTAAATGGCATACTTAGATAAGCAATAGTAGAACTTAATCCTCCTTTTTCTACAGTTTCTCTAACTTCATTATAGTAACCTTGAGTTCTATAATGTTTCATAATTCCTGGATAAAGATGTTTATGATATTGAGTAACAAGTCTACCATACCACTTAGTAGTTTCAATAGCACCGCCACCTAATTTATCATAACTACCATGAATTTTATCATTAATTAGAATAACTTTGTTTTTAAAAGCTCCTAAAATTTTATTAGATTCTTCTGCAGAAAGTCCTCCTAATACACTATTTTCTTTAATAGAAGCATATCCTTCTTTAAATTCAAATTGACTAAATAAAGTAGGATGAGCAGCATCATCGTTAAATTCTTTTTCTATAGACTTTTCTAATTCTTCTTTCTTTTTGATAAATTCTTTTCTTTGTTTAACACTAATATAATCATTATTTATAAACTCAGTAACAAAGTTTTTATCAAATGTTACATAATCTTTGTATTTATTAGCATCTTCTTTGATGTATTTTTTAAATAGTTCATACTTATGTAAATCCTTTTCAGAAAGAATAGCTTTTAATGCTGTTTCTTCTACATCTCTTTTTACAGTATCAAGAGTTTTTGCAACAACTTTAATTTTACCATTTGAATCTGTTTCTGTGTAAAGTCTATGACTTTCCATAAGACCAAATAGTACACTGTTTTGCATTCTATGTTCTCCTAAATGTTGAGGAGCATATTGAACATCTCTAGCTTTTTCCATAAACTTACTAACATTGTTACTATCAACAACTCCAGCAAATTGGTCAAAGTCAACTATGTAAAATAGTTTAACAAGAGCACTTTCTAAACTACTAGCTTTATCACTATACATATCTTTCAAATAATAAGGAACTCCTTTATCATAAGTAATACGACCTTTTGTCCAAGTTTTAGCTCCTATATATTCTCCAGCAACAGCTTCCATTAAAATATTAACATTACCTACAGTTACGTTTGCTACACCTCCTAATACATTTCCACTCATATACATAGCGGATGTAAATGTTTGCAAACTATCTGCAAATCTAGTTAATTTTCCATTAGGTTCTCTATATTGTTTGTTAATGTATCTATTAAGAAATACATTAAACTCATCAATAACATAATTTCTTTTTTCTTTAGCATACTTTTCTTCATTAGTAGTACCAAACTTATCAGCTTTCATTAATTTATCTCTTCCACTAAGAAGTTTATATGTATTAAGTTGTTCAAGAAATTGTTGTCCCATATAAAGAAGTCCTTCATTATTTTTAATGGTTTTATAATCATTAGCTTTTCTAATGAAGTTACTCATTACATTTTTCCAATTCTTATTAATAAGTTGACTATGAATTTCTAGATTTGTTTTTTCATCTTCTGCAAGTTTATTTTTAAACTCTGTCATAGCTTTATCATATTCTTTTTGTGTAGCATAATGCTCTCGTTTTGGTTTAGCATAATTAGGTTTTACACTATTAGCATTTTCCAAAATAGCAGCCATAGGTAATTGACGAATATAACTACTTTCATAACCAACATTATAATCATAAGGATCATTTCCTGAATTATGAATTTTAAATCCTATTGTTTCTCCAGCATCTTTTGCAAATTCTTTTAAATTATATTCTTTAGCTTTATATTCAGCTGGCATATAACCTTTTGCAAAATGTCTTTTAGCAGCTCTAGTAACAGCTTTACTTTCAATAATATCATCGAATAGATTTTTAATCTTTAATTCTTGAGGAGTTAAAGTATCATATTCTTCATTATCATAATTTACATCATAAAACTTAGTTCTAGTCTTATCATATTTTTTATAATTAGCATAAGGATTCTTAATATTAAGATCGTAATTAGGATTTACTGCAAAAGCTCTAGGAATAGAATCTAAATTGTTTTTAGTAGGCTCATATTTAGCAGAATCATATTTATCTTCTGGATTTTCACTAAGAATAACAGTATGCATCCAACAATCAATAGGTTCTAATTCTCCTGTTATAGGATTATAAATATGATTTCTTTTAATCCATTCATTATAATCTTCTTCAGAAAGAGTTTCTCTCTTTTCTCTTCTAGTTTCGAAATAGTATTGAGTTGGTTCGCTTCTACTAAGAGATTTAATTGTATTTACAGCTTCTGTTCTTTCAGTATCTACAAATTTATTAGGAACTCCATGTTCATAATTCAAAGGAACTAATGTACCATACAATCTAGGATTTATAGCATAAGACATTAATTCAGAATCATAAACAAGATTAGTATCAAGCCATGCAGAAAAATATTCAAGACCTTTACTTCTAGCAATATCATAATGTTTTTTGTAAGATTCTTCATTTACAATAGCTTCACAATTTTCATTTATGAATTTTGTAACAACTGCAATATCTTCTTCGTTTGCTGTTTTTTTAGTAATGTAATTAGGATCAAAACCATTTTCATTAGGAGTATAAATAATTTTTCTATATAAAGGTTTTAAAGCTTTTAAATCTTCAATAGATATAGAAGAAGTATTTATTTCTCCATTAACAGGATTTCTATACTTTATTAAAATGTCATTAATTTGTTTAACTATTTTAATGTATTCAGCATTTTTAACGCCTGGTATTGTAAGTTTTTCGTAAAACTCTTTTGTAAATACATCTTTAGCTTTAGGAGAATTAGACAACAAAGTATCTTCATTATAAGGAACTCCTTCTGCGATATTAAATCGTTTTTCTTGAGCTTCTCTTATATCATCTATTTCTTTATCATTAAATACTCTACCATCTACTATTCCTTGATAATCTATAGCTTTCTTTTGTTTAACTAGATTATTAAAGGTTTCTCTACCAGAAACAGAATTACCTCTTCTTAAAACATTATAAGCATCATTTAGTTTTTCTCTTTCTTCTGAATCTCCTGTATAAATAGCATTATTTCTAATCCAACGTTTAGCTTTATTATATTCAGGATATCTTTCTAAATGAGAAATAGGAATTGATCCTCCAAATCTAAGTTCATAATCTTCTACTATTTGAAGATTTTTAAGAAGTTTTTCTGTCCAACCTAATTTAGGATTGTTTTCAAAATACTTTTCTCTAATAGCTTTATTTTTTTCAATATATTCTTTTAAAGCATTTACTGCATCTATATTATTAATTTTATCAGAAGTATCATACATACTAGGTTTTTGAACTCTACCTCCTGCACTAGGATTATATTGTCCTTCACTAAGCAATTCTTTGAGTTCATCTAGAACTTTTGTTTTTTCTATTTCTAAAGCAGTAGTTAATTCTCCATCTACTTCCATAGTATTAAATTCAGCAAGTTTACTTACTATTCTTTTATATGCTACAAAAATATCAGGATGAACATTAAGCATACTGTCGTTGATAGTAGCAAGTTCTTTGTAATAATCAGAAATCAAAGCTTGTTCTATATTATCATGTTTAAACTTTAATAGTTCATTTGCTGCTTTATGATAAGCTATAGAATCTTTTCCTTCTGTAATTGCAATTTCATTAACTTTATCAGATAATTCACTTAACGCATCTACAAATTCAGGTTTATATTCTCTAATACGTATTCCTTTTTCATTAATTATTTTATCATAATTAACAGGAGTACCTGCTGCAAATGCTTCTTGTTCTATTTCATTTACAGTTTTATTAAAATCTACTACTTCTTTATTTGTAGCTAATTCATTAGCTCTAGTATCATCCATTACTGTTTTAAGAATGATTTGTACTATAGGAGTATGATTTTCTTGAACGTTTTCAAAAAGATATCTAGCTCTATTTGTATTATAGAAATTTTCAAATAGATTAAGCATATTATCTTTTATTCTTGGATCAGTAGAAAGAGAAATAACATATTCTTCAAAATATCTTTTCCAAGTAAGTTTAAGTTCAGTATCAGATTTTAACTTTCCTATAACATTTTTTATTTTAGTTAAATCTTCATTTAAATCATAATCATCTGCAGTAAGAGCGATATTATCAATTATTTCATATTGATTTCTTAATGCACTTGCTTCCAAAAGTATATGTTCAAATCTATTTCTTTCTGCTGCATCATTTTTAATAATTTCCATAGCAGCTTCGCTATTCATAGGAATAGGAGTACCATTTATTTCAGAAAATACAGCAAGTTTTGTTTCTAGTTCTGAATACTTTTGCTCAAGATAATTTCTAGTAACAGCTATTATTTCTTTAGTAGGATACTTACTAAAATCAGTTGAATTAGTTGCTTTATATTCTTTTACCTTTTGATATGTTCCGTAATTTATATTATTATCTTCTTTTATAGAATGAAGTTTAATAATTTCAACAGAACGAACTGCAAATTTACTAAGAGGATCTAATCCTTCTGTATTAATAGTATCTTCTTCTATAATATCTGAATACATATTTCCCATTTCGTTAGGAGTTACAGTACTTATGTTATCTACATCATCTACTTTAGAAATATATTCAAATTTTATAGCACTAAATTTATTAGGAACAATCTCTTCTTTGATAAATTTTTGAGTATATCCTGTTTCTTGAGATAACTCTTTTATATCATGAAATTGTTTTTTATGTAAACTAACACTATTTTTATCTACCTTATTAATTAGATCTGTTACTTTAATTAAAATATTTTCATTACCATCTGTAAATTCAATAATATCTCCTATTTTAGTATCTTTCCAAAAATCTATATTTTCTTTATTATGTTCTATAAGATATATACTTATTTCGTTATTTTTAATAGCATCTAAATAAGTATTGCTAGATAATCCTTTTCTTTTATTTGCTAAATCAGTGGGAACTTGTGCACTTTTAGAAATAGTAATAGTATTTTTTTCTTTTTCTGTTCCTGTTTGAGTATCATTTGTTACTTCATTTAAACCCTCAAAATCAGAAGTTGCTTCAACTTTACCGTTTTCTCTAGTTACAGTAAAATTATTTTCTTTAAAAGATTTTGCTCTATTTTTAGAAAGATTTGTCCAACCTTTTTCAACATTTTCTCTTAACTTTCCTTCAAAAGGTCTTATAACAAAAACATTATCTAGCTTTATATTGTTTTCTATAGATTCTAATATAAGATTTTTAAAAGGATGTCTATCTAATTTCTTTTGTGCAGTTTTAGTAAGTTCTACTCCTGTAGCTTTTCCTGTATCTGGATTTACTATATAATTTTTATTATCAGAAGCTACTGGTTGTCTAGTAATATAATATTCTCTACCATTTATTACTTGTACTGATCCAGCAAGTCCATGATAATTAGTTATATAATTAGATAAAGCTACATTTCTTACATAAAGGGGACTTGATGTACGATTAAAATGAAGATTAACAGCGTTAACTATTTGTTCAAAACCATTTTCAAACTTAATAGGAGGATTATTAATATCAAATGGTTTAGCCATAGCTAATGGAATTTTATCATCAAAGTTTATTTTAAGAGCATTTCCAAATTCTTTCCTAAGTTTTTCTTTATTCATAATATAAATAGAAGCATTAGCATTAGCATTAGCTTCTAATATATAATCTCCTATACTGTTATAAACATATTCACTAAGAAATTTAGGTTTTCTCTTTGGATTTAAATCATCTGTATCAACTCCTTCTATAGGATTTACAGGAATAAGAAATACATTAGGTCCTTTTTCTACAGTTTTGTATAGAGTAACTTCAGCTATACGATTTTTATATCTTTTTATTTTTACATATTTATCTATAAATGTTTTATTTTGCTCTCCTATATGAGTAATATCTTTGATTATTTTATCATTTCTTTTAGCAATAATTAAACCGAAATTAGATTCAATGTTATATTTATTAGCTCTATCTACATATTGATATAGCTTATAAATATCTTTATAATTTTTGTTTACATAAGACTCTAATAATGCGTGATAATCAGTATGATAATAGTTTTGTCTATATTGATCTATTATTCCTAATTCAATAAGACAATCATTAGGAATAATACTATAAATACCGTTAGTATCATAGTCATATTGTTCTATTTCAACAGCATACTTAATTAAATCTAGTGCTACAAGTTTAACAATAGGACTTCTACTATAATAAGCCAAATTAAACTCTAATCTTAAATCGTCTACATTTACATCTTTAGTATTTATATAAATATTATGTTTAGAATATCCTAATCTTTTAGTTTGTGTTTGATTACTAAGAACTACATTTATTTTATTAAATATACCCGCATCACTAATATTCTTTTGTAACCAAAGAACTTTTTGAGCAGGACTTAAATTACTAAATGCTTCTATTTGTTCTTCAGAAGGATTAAGCATATCATCAATAACTATCTCGTCCCCGTTAAAGAGGATGTCAGCCGTATAGTTAATACCTTCCATTCTATCTCGTTCAGCTATTATTTTAGAAATTCCTTCTATTTCTTTAAATACTGGTTTTTCTCCAGAAATATCAATAACTTTATCTTTAACAGTACTAGCTAATACTTGTCCTATTAAATATTTAGCTACTTTTTTTCTTTCTTCAGGATTTAATTCAGGATTTTTTCCATCTTCTGTAGCTCTAAGCATTTCGGTATAACTATTTATAATAGCATCAAACTTAGCTTTAGCAGTTACAAAAATAGAACCATTGATATCTATACTAGGAATAGTACAATAATCGTGAAAAGCTTTAAGTTGAGGATAAACAGAATCTTCTAATGAAGTTCTATAAATAGCTGTTAATAAATTACGACCATCTTCTGCTAAAACAAAAGGTTCTTTGGCGTTAATCAAATTATCTAAATCATCTTCTAATTGTTTAGTTTCATAAATGCTTTGTTTTGCTCCTTCTTTATCATATCTTAAGTGTTTAGCTACAGCCATCACTTTATCAGAAATATTTTTTATTTTTTTATAAGTAATTAAAACTCCTATGTCAAATACAGAAGCATCTATATTATTATTTTTATTAAATACATTTGCTTTTTCCCAAGTTTTACTAAATTGAACATTAGAAGGAATTTCTTTAATAGAACATCTAGCACCAGCCATTATAAACATATTTGCTAAATCTTGTCCTGTTAATCCAAATGCTTCTTCGTTGTTAGTAGAAGAAAGATTTACTTTAAATGTTTTATTTGGATTCGCTATAGCTTCTTCACAAAGTTTTACAATATTGTTAACAATAGCTTGAGTAGAAATATGCATTTGTTTTGTTTTGGCATCAGAACACATAATACCATAAGCCTTTTTAGACTTAGAATAATCATTTGTTACAATCTCACCATTATTAACTTTTTTATTAGTTAAAACTTTACCTGATGTAATACCTTCATTAGAGCTAATAAATACTTCTACTACAGAATCATCATCAACTTCGATTTCATTATAAAATCTATCACTACCAAAACAATAATTTCTAATTCTATCATCTAATGGTATAAGATTTTTATTATCATTTTTTATTCTTTGAGAATACATATTGCTATTTACAATAGCATCATCTTCTGCAATAAGTGCTGAAGGTATATTATGTAATTCTTCCAAATGATCTTTAAAAACTCCATGTGTTTTAGAAAGAGCTGTAATAATTTCATCTATATTAGAACAAGAATCTACAGAATCATATAAAGCAATATCTTCAGTTACAGTAGCATAATTTTTTACAGCAGAAAGTAAAGTTTTAAATAAAGCATCAGAACCATAATCATCTGAATAAACTGATTTAGTTTTAGAAATAGTATTTACTAATTTTTCTATAGCAGGTTGAGAAATAAAACTAATAGCAGTATCGTAAGTAAAACCTAACATAACAAATATTTTATACATATTAAAAGTATCTTCTGTTACGTTACGAACAGCACCAGCTTTCAAAACATCAAGTTGATGACAAGTAGTTTGACATACATAATCTGTTTGAATACGACCTGCAAAGTTTCTAAAGTTTTCATCAATCCAACCTAATTTATCACTAATTTGTTTTTCTTCAGAACCTTTAGGAATTACAGTAACTTTAGTTCTAATTCTAGCTTTTGTTTGACTAAATACAGAAGTAGCAGTATCACTCATTACAGAAATACCTTTAAGTTTCTTTCCAGAAACTACTTCTCCATGAAGTTCACATTGATCCCAAATATCATAAGGAGTTCTATTATCATTAGCTTGTTTAACTCTAGGATCAGAATATTCTGCGATACCTTCCATAATATCTGCAAAACCTGAAGGAGAAAACATTTCTTCCCAAGATTTAGGATCAGCTATAATATTAGAAATAGCATTAACCATTTCATTATTTCTAGCAGTTCTAGTATTATATCGTTCAGGATGTTTTTCAAAGTCTGATTTAAAGTCATCTAATAAGAAACCTTTTTCTTTACCTATTTTTTTATAATCTTCATTAAGTGCTTGTCTTAATTCTTCTTTATGTTCAGTTTTAATTGCTTTAATATTAACAGAAATAGGAGCATATAATTGAACTAAAGCATCTTTATATTTTTTAAGATTATTAAGTCTACTAGCAGTAGCATCAGCTTCTTTAGCAAGTTTTGGATCTGCTTTTTGAGTTTCAAGTAAACCTTCTTTTATACTAATTAATTTATTTAATAAATTGATTTGAGCTGTGTGTAAGTCTTTCTTTTCGGATGATGTAGTAATAGTATATTGTGCTTTGAGTTTATTTAAGAAGTCCTTTGCCTCTCCGTCGATGAATGTATACGTATTTGCTACATTATCTTTCTTAATAGCAAACACTCTTGATTTTTCAGCATCAATATAAGACTTTAGTAGAGCATTTCTATTAGTAAATTCAGAATACTTAACATTATGAGTATCTTGTTTTCTTATTTCATCCAGATTATTATAATCTTTATCAGAATATATTTTAAGGTTCTTAGCAATGTAATTAGCATAAATATCATCGGTAAGTTCTTTAACTAATGTTTCTTTATAAAGTTTTCCATTTCTAAGACTAACATCATAAGTAATACCATAAATAGAGTCAATATCAAAGTCAGAACCTGTTTGAGGAACCCAACCTGTAGGAACAACAATAGTAGTACCTTGGCTTGAATCCAAGAAACCTACTATTTTCATTTTAGCAATAGAGTGTTTAGACTCAGAAGGAATACGATAACCTACTATTTCATCAATTCCTAAATTTCTTAGTTCATTAAGTAAGTCTTCTTCTGAGCGTTCGTTTCCATTTTCATCTGTCACTTTAATAGGATAAACACTTTTAGAAATTCTAATTTCTATATAATCTGCAATTCCTGAATATTTATAATTTGGTTTATCAGCATCATCTAACTTATCATATTCTCTTTGTGTAATAGTTTTACCTTCAGCATTAGTATAAAGTTTAGGATGATATTGAAGATTCTTATCTTTTTTAATACTATCTTTAGTACCTAATTCTTTAAATCCAATACCTGTTACTTGAGCACCATGGAAACCAGGAAGAGTTTGTCTTGTAACCATAGTGTTAAATAAAGCATTTGCTATTTGTTCAAGCTTTACACTAAAAGCACTAAGTTCCATTGGCATTTTAGTCAACGGAACATTACCTAAATATAATAAATCACTTACTTCATTTTCTAGAGTTAAATAATCATAACTAGCTGTATCAAGTCCTAATGTATCTGCTTGTTTTTTAAACTTCTCTAAAAAATTATTTATATTAATATATGGTTTCTTATCAATAATCGTATATTCTAATTCTTTTTGAAGTTCTTCAAAACTATCTTGAATATTTGCTACAAGACATTTTATAAAATCTTGTTTATGAGCATAACGAGGGTCATCATTAACTTTAATATTATCTAATATCTTTTTAGCAATTTGTAATCCAAGTTTATTATTAGCATTTATATGTTGTACTCCTTCTTGTTGAGTATACATAAATCGATAAGAATATTCTTGAATAGCATATTTATTCAACGCTAAAGCATCTTCAAAAGGTTTTACTACAATTTCTCCTTTTTCATTTCTTTCTGCTGGAAGATTACCATCTTTATCCCAAAGTTCTAGAATATTAGAATTATAAGCTTTAGAAGTTTCTATAGTATTAATTTGATCAATACCATATTTCTCCATTAAATCATGAACGACTTCAAGTTCAGTTCCTTTAATAAATCTAGGAATTAAAACAAATTCAGAGTTCTTAATTTGTCTAGGAGTATACATTTGAAATTCTTCATCAAAATGTTGATCAAAATAAAAGTTTTTAAGAACTTGAACAAAACTAACTAAATCATTTACATCAATAGGTTCATCTTCATTAAGAATTTTCTCAATAAGAGGTTTATTTTCATTAAGTTGTCCTTTTTGAGCAAGTCTTCTAATAAATTCTTCAAATGTAATATATGATTGAGCATCATTGGCTTTAGCGTCAGCATATTGACCCATAATACGTCTAGAAAGTTCAATAGCATCTTCTTCACCAATTTCTTCTTTCATGTTCTCTCTAATAGCTTGAACTAAATAACCATCTTCTTCAGGAGTTTTTCCTATAAGACAACCTTCTTCTGTTATTTCAGAATTTCTAATAATAACAGCTTTAAAGGTAGGTTTCATTTCAATTCTACTAGCTATTCGATTAGCTTCTTCTTTTATCTTTTCAACACTTAATGCTTTATCTTGTTTTAAAGCATCATAAGCTTTTCTAAATTTAGTTTTATTATACGAATATTTAGTTCCTCCTTTAGTAACTGTCATATCGATATCCAACACTTCAGTATCATTATATTTACTATCTGCAGTAGAATCATATGCAGCTTGAGCAGTACCTGAACCTTGTACCTCTTTAGCACGTTTTAGAAATTTAGCTACATCACCATAGAAACCTTGACTACCTTCTAAGAGAAAATCTAAATTACAATAAACAAGTTTATAATTAAGAGTATATTCTTGTACTTCAGCATCAGTTAAATTTATATATTCAGATAAATTATTATTTTTAAATTTAGCAACTCCGCTATCACTATAAGCTATTATAAATTCTGAAACTAAATCTTCTAATTTATCATTTTGTTCTTTTGTAAATGCAATTTTAGTTTTAGAAGAATTACCATCTAATTTAAAAACATTATCATTTACACCATCATAAAAGAATGAAGCAATAGACATTAGTCTTTCATCAAAATCTTTTACAGGAATCTTATTTCCATCAGAATCAATAGTATTAAATGAAAATATATTACTTTTAAATACATTTCCGGTAGGATTTCCATTTTTATCAAAAAATGTACTTCCATTCATAAAATACTTTGTATCTTTACATTTAGCTTCAGTTCCAGGTTTAACTACTTTTGATATTTTAGTACTATCAGTTGGATCTGCATCACAACAAACTTTAGCTACATGCATAGCATTAGTTAAAATTTGTATTGCAGCATTTTTATATTGCTTAAAAATTGGATGATTTCTGTTGACAACCCCCTTAGAAAGAAGTCCATCTATATCATACCTTGGCAAGCTAACATCAAATGTATTAGTAGCATCAGCAGGAACTCTTAAGAAATATCTAGCATATTTGATATTTCTAGTAGAACCATATTGTTCATCTACTCCTAATTTAGGATTAAAATAAGCATGTAGAGAAGTAACATCTTGGTCTATAGCTCCTAAATCAGAATGACCAGCTCCTTCTCCACTAGTTCTATTATTTACTCCATCAAATAGAGAAAAATGCATAAAATCTTCAGCATAAGCTGTAGGAACATATTTTCCATTTTCTAGTTTAAATAATCCTTTATTACCTATTTCTTTATTTTCAACAAGAATTGTATTATAGTCTGCTTGTACAGATCTAAATATATCATCTCCAAATCTTTTAATAGAATCTTTATCAGAAAGAACATCATTTAGATATGTAATCCAACTATCATTAATATGGTCAGAAGATTGATCTCCTTTACTATTTTTAGAATTATTTGGACAATAAATTGGAACAAAATCTAATAATAGTTTTGTAAGTTTATTTATATTATTTTTATCATCTGGAGTAATAGCACTTTCTAACTCTGGAACTTTTACAAGTTTTCTACCTGTTTTTTCTGCTATTTTTTCAGCTTCTGACACACTCATCTGTCCAATATTAGGATCTGTTGCTTCTTCAAACCAATCATTATATTCTTTATTATTTTTAATAGCATCAGCTCTTTCTTGTTCAAGTCTTGTAGCAACTTTTCTTCTTTCTTCAAAATCTGTATTAAGACTATTAAGAATAGTGTAAAGTTGATAAAAAGGATGTTTGATATTATAAGGTTGTGTAAATAAATCAGGTTGATTTATAAATGCACGAATAGAATCTTGACTAATAGTAGGAAAATATTGTTTAGTAAGCTCATAAATTTGCTCAGAAATTCTATCTACATATTTATCTATAATAACTGTATTATCCTTTGTTGGATTATTTTGTATTATATTAAATAAATTTGTTATATTAGATTCTACTTTATTAAAACCAGTTATTTGTATAGCAGTTTTAAAATTATTATTAATATCTGTTAACAAAGAGTAAAATAAAGTAGACTTTCTATCAGATTCTATATTACTAATATTATAGCTAACTCCTTCATCAGTAATAACTACTTGATGTTTTTCTATTCTATTCTTTTTAAAATTTCTAAATATTTTATTTCTTAAATCTGTATTATGCTCACAATCGTCAGCAATCTTATAAAGAAACTTTCCATTAGGTAATGTAGAAGCTATACGGTTCATACTTTTAATCATTCTAGATTTACTAGAATAATTAATATAAGAAAATAGAATTGCTTGAGCTTCTTTATATGAAACAAATTCATCTAATCCAGTATCTGCATTTTTCTTTACATCCCATAGTAATTCTTTATTTGCATCAGCTTTATCTGAATCTTTAGGAGTAGAACCATCTTGATTAAATCGTTTATTACTATTTAATTTAGGAACTCCATTTAGATAAAGTTTTAAATCTACAGGAATATGTTTAGAAGCATCAGATAAAGTACCTAAATGATTTTCATAAACATTATAACTATCATCTTTAGATTCATCATCATCATGCTCATCTGTTAATGGAACAGGATTTTGTTCTTCTTCTTCTGCTCTAATATTATCTACTTCAGATAAAACTTCAGCTAATTCTTTTATTTTAAATTGAGTAAGTTCTTTAGAATGAAATACTTCATCAAAATAATTTCTATCAGAGTCTTTCATTTCTCTTAAACCAGCAATTAAGTTTTTAAGTTCTTTATTACCATTATGTTTAATTGCTAAGTCATTAAGTTCTGATAATTTACCTGTTCTATAAAGTGCTTTTATAGTATCTTTATTTACTCCTAGTTTAGCAAATTCTGCACTAATGTTTTCTCCTATACTTTTTAGTACTTTTTGTTCTAAGAATTTTTTAGGATTTTTTAAGTTACCTACATCATCTTTTCCAAGTTCTTGAGCAAAAGTTTTTCCATTTACTTGAATATTACTAAGAACATTTATAATTCGATGAACAGCAAATTTAAACATTTCTTTTCTTGCTAAATCACTAGTATAACCATAACGTACACTCAAATCAGTAGCATTTTGCATTTCAGACCCATACTTTACACTAAGATCTTTTATAAGAGCATAATCTTTAATTGCTGTAACTATAGTATCAACATTCTCGTTTGAATCAAATTGAATATCAATGTCATACTTAGTTTTACAATACTCTACAAAATCATCAGTATAAGCGCCGTTGTTAGTTGTGAGGGCGTGTAATTGAACAAAACGTTCTACATCGCTTCCAAGTTCAGCTTTTAAAACATTAAAAGCATCATTGGTTTTAATTGGTAATTCACATCCATTCATATTATTATTAATTTTATGGTTAAATACAAAACAAATATAATACTAATAGTTATAATACTTATAATATACCTTATATTTATTATACTTATATAAAAAAAAATAGGTAGCACAAGTTGTACTACCTATTTCTTAACTAACTTATTTACAAAGTATTTTATATTCAAAACTATCTATTTTATCTTTAACTCTACCTCTAATAGAATTTGGCAATCTATCTACAAAATCAACACTACTTCCTATTTGAAGTGTAATTGTATCATCTTCGATAATATCAGAATAATAAATATTATCTTCTTGGTTACTATAGTTTCCATTATTATCAGTAGCTGATTTAACTTGATTAGGATTAAAAGATATATATGTTTCAGTTATAGATGATTTTCCATTACTAAAACCTTCATCAATTTTTAAATGTAATCCATCAAATCCTTTTTCTTTAAAATGTTTTGTTATTAAATTTTTAACATCTTCTTTATATTCTATTGAATTAATAGATTCTATCATAAAAGGATCATCTGTATCTATATTATCTATAACATATAATAATCGTTGATAATCTTTAATGTTGTCTTTTAAATATTCAAATAAAGCATTTCTATCATTAAAAGATATTATATTTTTATTATTTATAAATACAGGTAATTGAATATCAGAATTATTATAAAAAATATCATCACTTGTAGGTTTAGTAAAAATACCATAAGGAGTTAATAAATCATTTGCTGCATTTACAGTTTTATTTATATCAAAAGTATCAAATTTTGAACTTGTTTGATGATAAACAACTAAAGGTTCTCCATTTTCATCAACTACTTTAGAAACGTTAGATTCTCCATTTTGATAAATAGGAATATTTATATTGTTTTCTTCTCTATCTTTTACTTGTCTTTCTCCGACTTTAGTCATAGAAGAACCTATTTTATTTAAAGCTGTTATTCCGCCTTTAGATATTTCTCCCCAAGTAGATATTTGAGCTCCTTTAGGTAAAGCATTTATAAGTTCTTTATAAAGAATAGCTCTTTCTTCTTTAGTGCTACCATAAGTTTCACCTGTATTACCATCACCTGTTTTAAAATGAACAGAATACATAAAAGGTTCTTGGTCTTTAACTAATTCAAAATAACCTTTTTCTTTTTGTCCTTTTAAATATATTCTTGCAGTTTTATTAACTTTAGAAGCATCATTTTTCCAAGTTTTATCTACAAGTTCTATATCTACTTTTGAAGTATCTATATTGTCTAAATTAAATCTATTGATACTTTCCCAATCACCAAACCAATCTTTAAAAGCTTTAGTTCTAACATGTATCCATTGTCTTTCATTAAGATTAGTAGGTTGTCCATTAGGAGCTTTCATGAATGTTCCATCAGCGATAGCTTTAGCTTTTATATCTTTCATTTCTTGAGTATACTCATCTTCTATAATATCAGAAAATATCTCATCAGCATCAGTATAATTAGCATTTGTTTTTTCTAAAAACATTGCTTCTTCTATCATCCTTAATTGTTCTTCATTTTCATATACACTAGGATTTAAAGGAGTTTCAGGAAGTTCTTTTAATTCATTTGTTCCTTCTACAGTTTCGGTTAATATACTATCTTCAAAAGTAGCTAAAGTTTTAAGTTCTTTATAATAAAGACTTTTATCATTAACTTTTATTCCAAGAACTTTAGAAATAAAATCAAATAACTTTTCAAGAATAGTTTGTCCTTCAACATCTTTTGCTGTTACAGAATTTAAATAATTAGCAAATTCTTTACTAGTAAGAGATTCTACAATAAATTCTTCAAGTCTGTCTTGTTTAGACTTTTCATCAAACTTCTTTTTATATTTACCTATAGTGTCATTACCAGAAGGTATTGAATCTACAAACTCTTTATATATATTAGAAAACTCTTCAATAACAGATTCTTTATTTTCAATAGAATCAAATTTAGCATGAAGTTGTTCATGTACTAATTTTCTAATACCTTCTTGAGGATTTTTTAAAGCAATATCATCAAGCCAAATATCTCCTACATATATTTGTTTATCCTTTCCAGAAAATTTAGCATTATGTCCTTTTACAGCTGATTCATCATAAATAATATTACTAGGTAATAAATTATATTTTTTAAGAACTTCTGTAATTTCTTTTCCAGCTAATAGATTAGAAAGTTCTTCAGCTTTATTATCAGAATTAGTAAGAATATCTACAATAGTATTTCTTAATTCAGACTTATTAGTAGCTTTCTTTTTTCTACTACTCTTTTCTACAGGGGACGGTTTAGTAGTCTTTTGTTTACTAGTAGCTTTCGGTTCTTTAATTGTAGGAACATTAACGTTTTCACTAATTTGAAGACCAATAGTAGAACTTCTTTTATAAAGATCACTAGATATATCAAAATTAGAAGTTTTTGTACTATCCAATCCAGTATTTACATTTCCTAAATCATTAGATATTATAAAATCATTATAACTAGTATATTCATGGTTAACATTATCACATTCTAATACAAATTTTCCATTTTCAAATTTAAGATAACCTTTATTTTTACTATCAGGAATATTATCTATAGACTTCTGTTCATCATTGCATTGTAATGCATAAAAATCTATATCTATAGTAGCATTATCCATAATAGCGTCTAGTTTATCTTTTATATCTTTACTAGGTTTATTATAAATATCTGTAATAAATACAGTTTGTAGAGATTGTCCACTCATACCTATTTGAGCTTTAATGCTAGGTTGATTAGGATTTGATGCTTCTCTTTTAAAAAATACAATAACATCCTTTGTTTTAGTATTAGTTATAGAAATAGAACCATTTTGTTTATTTTCATTTACAGTAATAAAATTATAAAGACTTATATGTTTATTTCTATCAAATGCTTTAGTGATATGTTCTACTAATTCTTGATATATATTATCAGCTTCTTCTGTGTTAGTAACATCATACTTAGTCTTTTTAGCTTGTAATAAAGATTGTATTTTGTTTTTAACAGCTTTATGATAAGCTAATACAGCACTAGATTTAACATTAGCTAATTTAGAAGGATACATAGGTACGTAAAAATTAACACCGTTTCTATTTTTAATTCTAACAAGTGAGATGTTAGCTTTTGTAGCACCTTCAACAAAAGGTTCTCCTGCTATAATATAACCTCCATTTGTTGATTTCGTAATAGCCATTTCTCCTTTATGTTTACTGCCTATTCCTTTTGATATTGTAGGTAACTGTGTAGCAGGATCTGTTAAATTTTCTCTAGGAACTGCACTTATAAAACTACCAGTATTTATTTTAGTAACAGTAATTTTACAGTCACCATTTATAATTTTATCTTCTTGATTATAAGTATCAAATGTTTTTCTAAACCAATCATTTAATGAATCTATAATTTGCTGTGTTTCTACATCATCGATAAGAACATAATCAAATTCACAATAACCTATAATTTTAGTTAAACCATTTATAAGTTTTCCGTTATTTTCTACATCTAAATTATTAGCAAATTCTTTTAAATCATTATATGCTTTATTGTTAATTATTTGATTAACTACTTTTTGATATTCATTATTATTTAACTTTAGATAACAAAGCTTAAATAAACAATCTTTTAATTCTTTTTTAGAAGCATCAGAACTAGTAAGAATATTAACAATAGCATCTTTAAATGGACTAATAATACTATCTCCAACAAGTCTAATATGATTATTCCAGCCATCTGTGTTTCCGAGATAATCCCCCGTAGAAGAGTCTATTCCCGGCATTGATACAGTAGCTATTGTTACTCCATCTTTTGTTTTAATTTCTGCTTTAGTATCAGAAGTTTTAGTATATTTTAATTCATCTCCTACAGCAATACTATTATAAGCTTCTAAAGCTTTTTGTTTTTCTTGTTCATTAGGAAGACTATTTAAATAATCATTAAATGAAACTGAAATACCAGTTACTTGATTTTGTACAGCAAATCGTTTTTTAAGAACTGCATCAGAATAAGTTTTAGTTAATAAAGTTTCTTTATCTACAATTACATATTCTTCAGGAAGACCGTTAATATACTTCACTGCAGAATTATAAACAATTTCTGAATAAGTATCTAGTCCATTTAGTTTTTCTGTAATATAATTACAAAGATGTTCAAAATTAACCATATACTTACCATCAAGTTTTCCGATATGTCTATCTAAACAATAAGCATCAATTAATGCTTTAAGAGCATCTGATCTAGATTCATCACTTTCTCTTATATCAGAATATTTGTCTATATATTCGGAAACTGCATCAGGAATAGGTTTTCCTACCATTTCTCTAAGTTCTTTAAAACTATTTAAAGTTTCTCTAATAGCATCTTCTGTAGATTTTAATTCTTCATCTTTTAAACCTTTTGTTTGTTCTACTACAAACTCATCTATTATTTGTTGTAAATCTTTAGTATCTTTTTCTTCTTTATATTTAGTCATAAAGTTTTTAGAAATCTTTTCTGCATCTGTAAGAGTTCTATAATCATCGTCTGGTTTAGAATCTGTAGTTTCAGCAACAATAGGTTCTACATCTTTTGGTACTACACCAGAAACTCCTTCTTGTTCTTCTTCAGAAGTTTGAGAATCATTTGATATACTTCCAACATTAATTAATTTTCCTTTTCTAACAATATTGAATTTTTTAGTATTAGGATTATATTTAACAATAGGTCGCCAAACACAATCAACTTCTTGTAATAAGTTAACTCCGTTATCTTCAAAATAATCAAGATCATAATCTTTGTTTAAAAATTCAACTTCATATTGATAATCAGTATCAGTATCTATAAGTTTATGAGGATTAGTAGTATCTGTAAGTTTTAAAGTATCTGAAGTAGGAAGATTAATAGGAGTTTGTTCAGTAGTAGAAGAACTGTCAGTCTGTCCGTTTTGTTGTTGTGGTTGGGTGCTTTGTTGTGTAGCATTGGCATTGACACTGCTCTGCTCTTCTACATTTGAATTTAATTCATTAGTAGATAGATTGCTTTGGCTACTATTAGATTGTGTCGCAGAAGAGTTTTCATTTTGTGAAGGATTTTTCTGGTTCTTCTCTTCTTTCTCTGCTTGTTCTAATTTAGATATTTCTCTATTAATTACAGCATTTTTATAATCATCTTGAATTTGTTCTTTTATGACTTGTTTTAAAGTTTGTCCTAAAGTTTTATTTGTTTTATCAGATAGTCTAATAATATTAACTGTATCATCAAATATATCTCTTTCATTAGGTTTCAAAAATTCTAGATTAGGAGTTCTTCCTTCAGCAACAGCATCTAACGCTTTGATTGTATTAATAGGATCGTTGGCATACCAAATACCTATATTTTTTCTAGCTTCTGTAAGAGCTTTTGTTCCAGCTTTATGATTAAGATAATTATATTCAGTCATTACTTCAGATAAAGATTCTAAATCTTCTATTTTATCATTTCGTGTTGAAGCAATAGTTAATTTAATATATTCTCTAAGTTGTTTTTGTTCAAATAAAGCAGGATTCTTAGTTTTACTAGAAACATTTATATCAGAAAATAAATCATTATATTTTCTTTTAATTTCATTAAGTTGTTTAACTGTTTCTGGAATATTTTTAGTACTAATTACATTTCCTTCAGAATTTTTACTATTTTTAATAGTAACAGGAGCTAGCATATCTACATATTTCTTATATCTATCTCCAAAGTTTAATATATCTAATGCAGACTTATGTTCAAGAAGTGAATCTTTTCTTTGTTTAATATCTACAGAAGTTAATCCTTCAGTAGAATCAAACAAACCTTTAAAAATATTATTTCTAGTATTAGTATCATATCTTAATAAATATCCTAATGTATATAAATATTCACTATCATTTAAAGAATTTTTTAAATATTCTAATTCTTTTTTAATAGCATTTCTTCTATCAACAGAAAGAATATCAGTTTCATCATTAGGAGAAAGTTCTTTTAGTCTTTCATTTAATTCATATATTCTTTCTGTTTTAGCTTGTAATGCAAGAAACTCATCTTCTTGAGAATTTATATTACTATTAGTATTAAGCTTTGCTATTTTATTTTCAGTATCTGTTAATTTACTATTTAAAACATTTAGTTTTCTATTAACTGCCATGTTATGTTTAGCAGCTAAATGAATATAAGTAGC
The DNA here is from genome assembly GCA_024413395.1 of archaeon. Lineage (GTDB taxonomy): Archaea > Methanobacteriota > Methanobacteria > Methanobacteriales > Methanobacteriaceae > Methanocatella. Next base: position 41,518 of record JAKSUH010000001.1, on the reverse strand, counting down.
AGGAACTTCTATATCGTTATCTAATCCAAAACCTGAAGCTATTTGAAAAACTTTATTAAGTTCATTATAATAATCGTTTTTCATTTCTCTCATTTTGCTTAGTATTTCTTGTCTTTCAGAACTTACAGTATTTGGATCTGCAATACCTAATTGAACCATAGCATTTTCTACTGCGGTATCTTCAAATATAGCTTCCATATAATCTGAACAACCACTATCAACTCCAGAAAGAATGGTTTCTTCTATAAAATTAGTCTTTGCTTGATTTAATTGTTCTTCTTTTTCTTCTTGAGTTAAATTTTCATTTGAAAGAATAGCAGTTTGTTGCATTCTATAAAGATTTGCTCTTTTACCAACATCTTCTATAATAGCTTGTTGTCTTTTTATTTCAGGAAGTTCATCAAAAATATGCCATGATTTTTGTTTTTTAGCATTTTCAGGAATATTTTCTTCAGTTTTAGTTTTATTTTTAATACTATTATAAACTCTTCCTGCAACTTTGGTACCACCTGAAAACATAATACCTCCCATGAATCCCCAAAATGCACTATCCCAAATTTCATCATCATTAAAATAACTATGAAGTCTATCTCCAAAATTAGAATAATCTTCTCCGTCTGTTATTAATTTTGCAAAATGATAACCTTCTTTATTAGCAATAGTGTTTATCATTTCTTCTACAGATTCACCTAAAGCATTAACTCCTTCGGTTTTAGCAAGATATGTTGCGTTAGCCATAAAGTCTTTAAATTTTTCTTTAGCTGTTCTGTTAGACATAAGTTGAGCAATTTCTTCTTCACTTTTACCTAAATATCTAGATTGTTTTCTAGCAGCTTTTTCCCAACTTAAATGATGACTTCCTTTTGGTCTAAAAGGATTACCTATTGCTAATAATTCAGCTGTATCGAATAATACATTTATCCAATCTATAGCAAAAGTTCTATCAGCTGATTTTTTGGCTATATATTTAGCAACATCAAGTTTATTATTTATATCAAATGTTTTTCCTTCTCTTGCAGCTTCTTCTTGAGCTTCTGCTAATATATCAGCATTTCTTTCAAGAAAAGCATTATAATCATAATCTGAACTATTTATTTTAGTATTTATATCTTTTACAAGATTAGAATATACTTCTTGAGCTTCTTGATAATTTTCTCCTAATCTAGATATTGTAGCATTAACTCCTGCACTAAATACAGTTCCTGTTGTATTTAACAATCTAGTATTATAAAGAGGCTGTGCTGCTTTTTGCATAATTCTTCCAGCTTTACCTGCTTTTCCTAATAAATTAGCAGAAGCTCTTGCTCCTTTAAGTAATCTTTTTCCTAACATTCCTGCAACTTTTGCTCCTCCATAACCAGGAATCATAAGAGAAATACTAGATGCTAGATTACCCATATTATTCATAAGATAACCCCAATCTAAAGAAAGATGATTTTCTGTAGTATAAATATCCAATGCGTCATCAATATATTCTTTTAATTCTCTAGTTTTTTTACCAGCTCCTCGTTCTTGATAAAATACATCATCTTTATAAGCATTTTCTGCCATATCAGCAAACATACCTATCATTGCAACAGTTCCCAAAACTGCTTCATTAGCAAACTTTCCAAGACCTTTTGCTGACTTCTCAAAAAATCCTTGTTCTTTAGATAATAAATATCTTAATTCTTCTATTGTATCAGGAGTATATCCATATCCTCCTTTCTTTCTAAGTTTATCTTTAAGTTTTTTAACTTCATCATCTTCTATAAATTTTCCTATATCAGAAGTTTTAATAATATCGTTTATCATTAATGCTTCTCCATAAGTTGGAGTATTTAATAAAGTAGCGACACTATTATTACTTTCATCTGTATGATTTAAATCATTTGTTACAGACTTATCTAAAATAGAAGTAGAGGGACCTGTTTTAGGTTCCTCTACATTATTTAAAATATCTACTATATTCTCCATTATTTTAATCTATAAAAGTATAAAATTTGGTTATAAATATCATTAGCATTTTTTATATAATTAGCTTGCTTAGGATCATTAGCATCAAACTTAAACGAAGGGTCTAAATTTTGCATAACTCTAGCCTGAATCTTAGCATAATCTTGTATACGTTTTGCTTCAGATTCTGTATAAGTATCTTTTGGTTGTCCTAAATCAGCAACCATACCTTTTTTATAAAGTTCTTGTGTATTAAATCTAAGAATATCATTATAAACTTCTTCTTTGCTTTTAAATTTACCTGGATCGTTAACAGATGTATGAAATTTAGCAGAACCATCAGATTGAAAGCTATCGTAATATCCACCATTAACAGAATATTTAGACTTAAATGCAGCATGTTTAAACATATCCATTGTAGTCTTAAGATTAGGGTCGTAATTAGCATATTTTACTAATTCTTCTTTAAGAAAATTAGGAATAAAATATTGATGTTCTTTTGGACTTTTAATTTTTCCATCTTCTTTATCATATTCTGTAATACTAATTACAGTACCTTGTTGAGATCCTGCAACTCCTCCTGTAATACTAATTTTATCATTTTTATCATCAATTAATGCGTGTAACATAGCAATAGCTTTTTGTCTATCTTCTCCTTTGATGTTTATTAGTTTATTAGTATCTTCATCTATAGCATAAAATAAAGGATATTCGGAAGTAGCAAATTGATTATCTCTTATTCTTCTCAATACTTCTTTGTTAGCATCTTTTAATTCTGCATCATATTCAGTTTGATTTATAAGACCTCTTTGTTTTTTATCAAAAATTTCAGCATGTCTTCTTGTTAAAACAGGACTTGTTTTTAATTCAGTATCTGCAACTTTTGAATATCTAGCATCCAAAGCTTTATTGAATGTTTCAGCAGTTTCATTAAACAAAGATAAAAGATTAGCTTCAGTAGCTCTTTCCATTCTAAATCTTGCTACTGCATTAGTAAAATTAAATACATTATCTTGTATTGTAGGACTCCAACTATAAAGTTGTATTCTATTATTTTTATTATCATGACCATAAGATTCTGCGTGCCAAGCAACATCCTCCCCTTTTATATTTAAACCAAATAGACCTAGATTAGCAGCAGTTTGTTTTACACTACCTAAAAAATCTTTTTTATCTTCTGCTTTGACTTGATTAAGAGTTTCAAATAAATGTTTTGCTTTAGATGGATTTCTTAAAGATTCTCTATTAATAGTAAAAGTTTTATAACCTTTTTCATTTTGAGATTCTTTTCCTTCTATAGGATAAGAACTTAATTTATTCATAAAATTATCAAAATGATTTTTATTATGAAAAACATAAGTTATTTCTTCAACATTAGTATACTGAGGTGTTGTATTCCAAGTAGATTCTGGTTTTCCATATTTATTTATTAAGTCATTATAAATATCACCATAGTCTGTATCTCCAGCAGAATCTACTTTATTTAAAACATTCATTTGAAATTGAATTTTATTTCTATCATCATCATTAGTTTGATCATCCAAAATAGCTTCTGCCATATCAGCGTTATCTTTTATAACAGAAAGATATCCATCAACTTCTTCTTGAACTTTAGGATCATTAAACTTAAATTTAGAAACATAATCAACTATACCTCTATAGTTATTATTAGCTAAATAAGAATTTATTGTATCTTGACTAAATTGTGGCATAATAATATTGTTTTAAGGGTTTGACTTAGGTGAATCTGGAACTATTTTTGCAGGAGTAGTATGTCTAGGAATAGAACCTAACCAACTAGTTGCGGTATCAGATTGTACAGGACCTGTATAAGTATATCCTGTAGGAGTACCAAATTTATCTACTATAGCTTGTACTGAACTAGTTACACTGTTAACAGTTTGTTTTGCGTCAGAACTTAAATCAACTTCTATGGTGTTTGCGGTTTGATTCCAATTAGGATCATACATAATAGGAGTCTTATCACTTCCACTTCCTTTATTTGGATCTATAAATTTATGTTCTCCCCATGCTGTATTGTATTCTGAATAACTCATTGCTTTAACCCAAGGAAGAACTTTAGCAGCAATATATTCATTAACATTAAGAATATGTTTATCTTTTTGTCCTATAAGTTCATTTGCATAAGGTTGAATATCATTTGCATATTTATTTAATTCTAATAGTATTCTATTAGCTTCTTCTTCAGTTTTAGCATTTAACAATCTATTATTAGCATTTTCTATTTTTTGATTAAGTTGTTCATATTTCCAACGAGCAGCATTATAATCTTGAATTAAAGACTCTTTACTTCCTGGAGTTAAACCTAAAGCAGAATTAATAGCACTAAATAATCTATCAAAACTTACATCTTTCCAATTATAACTTTTATCAAATATATTTGGTTCTGCATTTTCACTAGAATCAGGAACAAATTTTCCATCAGAACCTTTAACCATTTTTCTACCTGTCATATTAGAAAAAGAACCAGCCATTTCTTTTATAGTAGACTGAGCTTTTTCTATAATAGGAGTATAATCAATTTGTTCTGCAGGTCTTTCTAAATAATCACTATGGTCATAAGAAATATCATTTCCTTGTTCATCTTTTATTAATACTCCGTCATGAGGATGAGTTGCAAGAAAATATTCTTTTACATCTTTAGAAAGTTTTGGATTAGAATTAACTTCTTTTCTCATAGCTTCAAAAGCTGTGTTATCTTGAAGTCTATCTATTACAACGGTGTTTCCTACTATTTCTCCTGCAGCTTTTGTAGCAGTTCTAGCAGCTCCATATAAATCCATTTCATTAGCTTTTTCTGCAATAGCGTTTTGAATACTAGCTTTTTTATCAGCTAACCAATCTCTAGTTTCAGCATCATTATACATTTGTTCTTCTAATTGTCCAAATACTTGATCTATGGCAGCTTGACCTTTAGCTATTTCATCTTTTTTAGCAGCTAATGTAGTAAGAGATTTATCTAACAAAGCAACATTTGGTGCAAGAGGTTTATATACAGTACCTGAAAAGGTAGCAGGGTTAACCCCACTACCTTGTAAATTAATCATATTATAAGCGTTATTAGTCATATCTTAAGTTCTATTTGTAAATCCAATTTGTTTTCTCATTCGCAAAGCATATCTTCTTTTAACGGGGTCACTACTGTTAGCATACTTATCTAAAAGATCCATAGTAGTCTTCATATCAGAACCAAGTAAAGTATAATCTAGTTCTGCACGTTGTTTACCTATTTCACCTAAAGTATTAGCAAATCCTTGAGCAGTAGAACTAAATGCATTTGCAGCAACTCCCATATTAGTTTGTCTTGTAAGAGCATTATTGTTTGCAATACTTAACGTTCTATCAGTTTTTGCTTTTGTTTTAAGAGCAATCTTTGTATTATCAATATTATTATTATATTTAGCTAAATCTAGAAGATCTCTAGTTCTATACAAATTAGATTGCATATCTCTAGTTGCATTATTTGCAACAGCTTTATTAATAGTATCAATATTTTTTTGTTTAATTGCTTCTTCTTGATTATCTTTAATTCCATAAAGCTTACTTCTCATATCATAAGCATTTGTTTCAGCTCTATTTAATCTATTAATAGCAGCAGCACCACTCATCGTATTATTAGCTATAGTAGAACGTTGTCTTTCTAGACTTCTAGAAACTCCTGTAAGTTGAGGTTCTATATTATATCTAGCTAAACGAATAGCAGGCATTTCATGCGTAGCTTTATAGTTATCTCTATTTATACTACTATAATCTATTCCATGAAGTTGATCATAACCAGCTAAAGCTAAATCAGTAGCAGAATTAATTCCTGCATTTTTAATTCTACTAGCAGCTCTATTTCCAGCTATTGTTAAAATACTTCCAACAGCATTTCCTACTCCTGTGATTCCTGCTCCAAGTAATTGAGCTTGAGTGTTAGTCAAACCATATCTATCTTTAGTTTTAGGTTCAGCTAAAGTTGCTAAAGGACTAAGATCTGTATCTGCTGTAGGAATAGAATAACTAGTATCTGGAGTTAAATCAGTATCAGGACTCATAGATGTTGGATTTCTAAAATTTCTATCATTAATACTAGGTTTTGAATTTAATGAAACAGCTCCTAATCTATTATATCCTAAATCAGGAGTAAGTTGATTAGCCATTAAATCTGGATTTTCAGTATCTATAAGATATTTATATCCATTAGCAGCTTTCCTTCTTCCTCCACATTTAAGTTTACTTCGCATAGCTGAACCAGCTATTGCTCCAGTAGTATCTTGAGACATATCAGGAATTATCATATTATTTGTAGTAAATAAATCATTAACAACTTGATAACCAGAGTTAGCTTTAGTTCTAATTTTATTCATATTTCCATCATCAGAAATATTATAATTATATTTAATATTCTCTTGAATAGAAAAAGCCTGCTCTGGAGCCATACCTTGAAGTACAGCTCGAGCAGGATTAAAACCTTTTAAAGTATGTCTACTAATAAATTTAGCATCATTTGGAGTTACAAGAAGAAGTTCACCTTGATTTGTATTTTGGTTTCCTTCTCCTTCAATTGCTTCTCCATTTTCAAACTTAATACCAACACCTGTTTTACGTTTTCCACCTTTAGTTTTATGATAATGATCATGGTCATTACCTCTTATTTCATAAAGGTCACCTGTAAAACTTTGTCCTATAGGAGTTACAAATCCTCCATCAGTAACTGAAAAATCAAGATTATAAGGAGAAGTAACTACTTGTGAACCAGAGAGAGCTTTAGCTCTTTTTCTCGTCCCCCGTAGAAGAGGAGAACCTCCATTTCTAACTTGTATTCTAGTAGTTGCAAGTCTATCTGCTTCATTTTGTTTTGCAGCCATCATTTGAAGATTCATTTGAATAGTCTTTTGAATATCTCTATTTTCTTCATTTTGAGCAGATATAAATTCTTGATTTTTAGCTTGTAGATCATTAGCATTTTCATTTTGTTTTCTAAGAGCTGCAACTTCTTTTTCTGCATTACTAACAGCAATGTCAGCAGCTTGCTTAGCATTTTCTTTAGCAGCCTTCATTTCCATAGCAGAAGTAGCAACAGTAGTAGCAGCTTGAATACCAGCTGCTGCAAGAGTTGCTGCTTCTACAGTACCAAAAGGTGCTTTTCTTCTTTTTAAACCTCTATTATATCTCATATAGTATTATAATTAAAAGTTATATTTTCAAATTTAAAATTTTTATTATTAAATATAAATCTAACAACAAAATATTTTCCGTATAATATACTGTGATTATCACTTCTTTGTTCAGCATTATAATGAAAAATATCTACAACATTTTTAATATCTCTAAAATAATTATAATTCCAGATACCTTTATTATAAGTAGGATATTTATAAGAACCTTCTGTTGGATAAAGAGCAGTAGTAGCATCCATTCTACGATTATCATTAGACCTTAACGGATTTCCATTTTCATCTACAAGGTCAATTAAATCTGAATAAGTTTGATCAGTATAAATTCTTATTTTAGAACCAGCATATTCATAATTTATAGTTTCAGCAGTAAGTAAATTATCAAATCCATAATCTCCTATTGCACTACAAATCCAATTAATAAAATTAAGTTCTTTAATTGTTTCATAATTTTCATTACAAACAATATCTATACAATTTTCAACTTCTGTTTCAGACATATCAGAAATAGATAATTTAGATGGTTTAAATAATGTTTTATAATCATTAAAACCAGTTTTATCTATTTTGTACATAGTAGATTTATCTTCATTAGACTCTACAAAATATGTATAAAGTCTGCTATTAAATCCATCTCTAAAATCAAAATCATGAATAGATATAAATCCGTTAACTTTAGTATTATAACTTAAACAAATACTTTCTTCTTCTTCTGTAACAATATTCATATAAAATCTATCATTAAATTCATCAGCAGTAAAGAAAATATCAGAGATAGTTATATTTTCTATAAGTTTCTTAATTGTATCACTAATAGCAACTAAGTTATTATTACCTGAATATCCGTAAATGGTATTAGCAAGTTTATCATAAAATATATAACTATTAAAAGTTACTATACTATGTCTTTTATCAGCAAGTCCTGCATATCCATATTTTGAATCAAATATTTCAGATATACCAGTATCAAATACATCTCCTTCTTTTAAAGTAACTTCAGAATCTTCAGAAGACAAACTATTTTTTCCACTAAATTTAAATAAACTATGTTCAGTATGAATATATATATTATCAAGTATGCTAAACATACTTACTATAATTCCTCTATTTGTAGGTACATTATAATAGTCTTCTGCATCAAAAGTATAAATACTTTTATAAGCATCATCTGAGTTAATAGAACTACTTCTAATAGTATTTTTAAAAATAGAAGTATTTGTATTTAATTTGGCAGGACTATATCCTTTATTAACCCAGTCTTTATACATGGATTTTAATTCATAAATAGCACTACATGTAGCACTTTGAACACCATAAATTATTTGTTTAACTCGAATAGTTTCATCTAATGATTTATAAGATGCTATTGTTGGAGTTAAATCTTCTGTTAGATTTACATAGTTTAAATTATAATGTGAAATTAGATAAATAGGACTAGTAAAAACTGTACTTTTATAGTTTTCATAATCTTCTATTTTTAATAAGTTTTCTATATCAGAACCAGGAGTTATATCTGGATTTTTAACATAAATATCAGAACCTGCATAATAGAATGTATTACATGTATCTCTATCTAGTTTATATACTTTACATATATAACTAGTAAGATACATACGTTTTCTATTAAAATAATTAGTTCTATCTGCTTTTATATAAGGAGTTATTTTAGTTAATACTTTATCTGTGTGATTTACTTGTTTATTGAATATCTTAATCCAATAATTATTAGATTTATTTATTTCTTCGTCAGTAAGTTCTTCTAGTTCTATTGCATTATTTTTAGCATTTGTTTTTACATCTGCTACAGCATAACCATAAGCAAATCCTATAGCTTTTACATTAGTAGTTCCTAGCGCATAATCTATTTTAGCTCTAGTTCTTGTAGTAGGATCTATAGTAACAGATAATGTTATAGTAGGATATTTAGAAGTAATATCATTAAAAATTGGAAGAAAATCATCTTCTATAAATTTATCAGCAACATCTATTTTAAAATATTCTTCTGTTTTATCAGTAGCTATATAAATATATACATTAGACATTAAAGTTTCTGAAGTACCATTTGCACTAAAATAGTCATCAAAACCTTTATATAGTTTTGTATTACTTTCTTCAGCTAACCAACGAATACATCCTGCATTACCCAACATACTAATAGGTTCTGTTGAAGAACTAGCATGATATTTAGCTTCTTTTGTTATAGTTTGTCCAGATGAATCTATAATTTCTATATTATCATTTAGAGAATCTAGCATAGCGTCAGATTCTAAACAATCTATATAGTTATAATCTCCTATTTTAGAATAATTAAATCCTTTAAGAATTTTATCTCCTACATGACATATACTTATGAAATAAGCAGAATATCCTTCAGGAACATTAACTTTTTTTATTCTAGGAAATATTACAAATAAACTAGAATTAGGGTTAATAGAATGTAATCCTTTTTTACAAATAAAATATCCATTTGTAACTATACCATTACTTTGTACATAATGAATATAAAATTCATAATCTGTAAAAGGACTTAATGTAGTAAATTCATATTCATCAGTATTTCCTTTTATTTTATCAGAATTAACTCTAGCATTTACAGTTATTAAATGATTTACTTTAGTACCTTCATATCTAATTTTACTTAAATATAAAGTATCTGAATTATTATCTGTAATGTCTATATCTATTTCTGCATCACAATAGTTGATTTCAAATTGATCAAAAGGAATTAATTGATTATGTACTTTAGCATAAAATGTTCCGTTAGCGTCTATACCTACTATTTTATCTTTAATAATATTTAATGCTTCTTCATAAATATCATCATCAGAATTACCAGCTAAATCTAATCCTCCATAATACAAATGATTCTTTATATTATCTATTGCATCTTCGCTTTCTTCCCATAGAGTATAAACATTACCGTTATATTTTATAGAAACAGCTTGTAATTTTTTATTAGCAACAATATTATTAAAATCTACTAAAACATTATTTCCTAAAGTTTCAATAATAGGTTCTAATGCAGCACCAAATCCATTATTAAAAACTTGAAAAGGACCATCTATTCCATTTCTATTAGGAATATTTGCTTTTTTAGAACCACTAGCGAAATACCATCTTTTCTTAGTATTAGGTAGAGAATTAAAAGGATGTGTTTTAGTATCTTCTACTACAGCACTTCCATTTCCTGTTAACAACAATGGAGTAAAATATCCAGTAGTATAAAACGTTTCTTTATTTACATGAGCAAATGTAGGAAACTTATGTCCACTAATACTACTAGCTGATTTATGAATCCAAATTATATCAGGATCTACGGAAGTATCTAATATAGTTTCTATAGTTAAAGCTCCATATTCTGTATTACTAGTATCGTCTTTTTTACTTTTAGAACTACTTTTAATAATAGAAGTATTTTCTGATATAAATAAATCATAAATAGAAGAATCTCCCCATTTAGTAAAAACAGTATCAGATTCGTTTTCTTTATTTAATTCTTGGTCACCAATATAAAGTTTATCACTAGTATTTATTTCTTTAGTATCTAGTTCTACATCAATAGACTTTGCATAAGATGCTAAATCTTTATTAAAATCAGTTTCTTTGTAATCTGCTATATAAAGTTTATTTTTAAAATAACAAACATTTCCTACATTGAATAATTCATAAGTTGTATTAATTAGTTCATCAATATTTACTTCTTTTACATTTTCGTAATCAAAATAAATAGTTGTAGTAGAAAAATCAAATGATTTCCAAGACCTAGCATTAGTAGCATCATCGTTTGTTATAGTAAATCCTAATTGATATTCTTCATAATTACTTTTATAAACGTCAAAAAGGTGTTCAACATTAAATACGAAAGATTCTTTAGAATCAATATTAATGTTAACACCTGTTAGTGTACCTTGAATAGTATTAAACGTTTCCTTACTTCCAGCAAAACATTTACCACTACAAGGAAACCAATTTGTATAAAAACCTTCTCTAATTTTATATCTTATATAGAATTGATAAGTTCCATTAGGAATTTGTTTTTTATATTTAGTACTAAAATGAAGATTTGTTATAGGAATATTAGGAGCTTGAGTATAAATACTTTCGTCATCATCAGCAGTACATTTCGTTAAATTAATATGTTTAATAGGAACGTCTATAGTACTATTATTATTTGTTTCACAAATAGTAAGTATAGGTTCACTAGTATTATTAATTGTAACACAACCACTAATTTTACCTCCTTGATATTTCCAACCTGTTTCTAGTTCTTTTTCTGTTTTTGTAATCTCATCATATTCTATTATAGTATAAAGTTTTTTATCTTCTATTCCTACTTCGATAGCTGTAGTATTACCTATTTTAGTAGTAACAGATTCTCCGTCTATTATTCTCGTTCCGTAAAATTCAACACCATAAGGATGTCCAAGAGTATTTACTAATCTAAGAGAAGTGTCTGGAAGAAACTCTGAAGGTAATTTACAAGTATATGTAAGAAAAGTATTAGCAAAATTAATAAAATTATCTCTTTTATTTTCAGTTATTTCAAGTAAATTAATAGTAGTATTATATGTAGTTTGAGCATTCCATTGATCATAAACATAAATTCTTATAGAATCATAAATATCTATATCATTTAGAAATGGCATTGGTTTTGTCGTTGTACACTTTTTATATCTATCTACTTGACTGAATAGATAAATCTTATTATTAACACCAACAATATGAGCAAAAATATTATACTTTTCAAAAAGATATTCAAGTCTAGTATCAGGACTAAGACTACCATCTTTATTAAGTTTAATATTTTTAGCAAAAACAAGACTATTATTTTCTACTGCTTGAGGAGTCCTGTTTAGATTAAGTTTATTTACTATCTTTCCCATATGTTAACCTCTAGGCATAAATGTTGCATTATAAAAGAAATTTCTCCAACCTTTATCAACAGATATATCTTTTCGTACAGAAGCAGCAGCTTTATACTTTAAAGATTCCCATCGAGCAGCTGGATTAGTATAAGGATCTCTAGCTGTTAAACTATATACTGGATGCTTACTTCCTCTACTAAGATATTTAAACATAACATACCAAGCAAGTGCTTCAAGTAAAAGACCATTATCATAAATATAAGGAACGTCACAATCATATTGCTCATCGTAATAAGTAAGAACTTCATAACTTTCTACTATAATTTCATCAGTATCAAAGTTTAAATGTATTTGGTCACAATCTAATACATAACTTCGTTCATTCTTATTATCAGAACTATTAGAGCAACAACTAGAATTTCCAGCAAGAGGAATTTCACAACCATTGCTGTCACATACTTTTAAATCAGTACAATTAAGCATACAAGGAAATTGTGCAATTCTATCTTTGACTTCTAGAGTTCTTTTCTTTTTATCCATTGGTAAAACTTTTAGTTGAGCAAGAGCATCAATAGTCCAAGCAGCAACTCTAGGAATCCAATCAGATTCACTAATGTTAAAGTCATTGTCTATCTTTCCTAACAGACGTTGAATTGGTAAGAGTCGTTTGGGTTTCATTTCTAATAAGTTTTAAATAAATATTACTAACTTTATCACAAAGAGTTAATTTAGTTTTTAAATCAACTCTAAGTTCACAAATTTTATTAACATCTTTATTACATTCTTCTATCAAATCCTCATTGGTTTTTCCTCTACAAGAACTATGTCTATGGTCAGCTATTTCTAATCTATAACTATAACCATTAGGAAGTTTACAAGCTAAAAGTGGAATTTCATAATAATATTCATCATTAAGATAAACTCTAGGATCTTCAGCTGTATATTCCATTCCAATAGATTTGAAATAATCTGCTTCTTCTTTATTATAAATTCTAACTCCTTTTTCTTTTAATTCTTGAGTACGTTTTTTAGTAGCAGCAAAGTTAATCTTTTTCTTACCACCTTGCTTAACTAAACATCTATTAATAACTATATAACCAACTTTTTCTCCAATATAATAACCTTCTCCTTCTAAAATAAGTTTCTTATGAACAATAGTCATATATTCTCTTATTAAATCAGAATAAGTATTAATATTGTATCCAGACATTTCTCTATAAAGAGTTATTTCGTCTTCTAGTCTAGCTAATTCTTTAAGAAGAATACTAAATCTTAAAAGTATATAAAATTTATTATTATAATCATAATCTTTTTCTATACTTTTAGCAATATTAGTTTTAGCTATATTATGTAGTTTTCCATCTATATGTTTACACTCAAGAAATTCTTTATTAGTATTTATATCTAAATTACATTGTTCTTTATAAAACGTTTCATTACTTTTAACAGATGCTTTTAGTTCAGAAAGAGTAGTTAATAATTCATGCTTTTCATCATTCATCTGAGAAAGTTTATCAACAACATACTTTTTAGTACTTGCAAAATGTTGTTTTGTCGTAAAAGGTAATTCTTTAACAGCCATAGATTAAAATTTAATAGGATTAGTAATTTCTCCAGTTTCTCTATGTTGAGAAAGAAGATCTCGTTTATAGATAATATCTTTTATTTGTCCAATCATATCTTCACTAAGCAGCCATTCATTATCATCTACCATTTGATCGAATTCATCTACATCATTATTAATTTCTTCAATTAAAGTAGGATGTTCAAATGCACTTTCAATACAAATCTTTTTAATGTCTAAAGGCTTACATTCACTAGGAAACAAATAGATATATCCATTAATATAATCATAACAAGCTAAACCTTTAAGTCCAGGTACAGCTGCTCTAAATCTAGCAGAAGTTTCTTTAATAAAAGGAAACTCTTTATTAGTTCTATAACCTACAGTACTAACTCTGTCAAAAGGAAGATTATTAGTTAGTCTAACAGGTCTAGGAACTTTCTGAACAGTTCTTTTAATTCTAGCAATTCCTTTAGGCTCAAGTTCTTCTGGAATTTCAATTTCTCCATCTAGAATATCTTTAAGTTCTACACTAAATCTTTGAGTTAAAATTCTATCAACATAATTATGATTTTCATAACTATGCCTAATTATTTCATTTCTAGTATGAATAATTACATTTCTAATATTTCTTTTTAACGCATAATTGTTGGGATCTCCAACACTATGTGCAATCTCTGAAACAAGTTGTGATATTGATGCCATATTGATTATAAATTAAAACCTCTCGTTAATCAATAGTAAAATCACTATGATTAACAAGAGGTTTAGGATTAATACTATTTTCTTCAAGTATAACTCAAATTTATATATGTATATATATAAAGTCGGGAATTTTAGCAATTTCCCTATTCTTTTGACTTCTATGAGCTTTAAAATTTAAAGTTGGACAAGTCATTCCCCCCGTAGAAGAGTGTAGCCTGAAATTCAATTTCAAATTATTAATTATAATTCTGGCTCTTCACTATCTTCTACAACTTTATCTTCTTTTCTATATCCAATCTTAAATTTATCTACAATAGGTTTTGCTATCCAACTCCAAAACACAGGAGCTAAAATAGCACTATTCATAAGTAGTTTTAAATCTGTATCTGTAGCATAATAAACAATACCTACTACAAGTATAGAAGAAAGTAGTACAAGTCTTTTAATCCAAGTATGAACTTTCTTTTTACCATTGATTTCATCAATAGCTTTTATAACAATGTAAGTAAGGATATTGACACTAGCACAAAATCCAAAATCAAAACTATTAAGAGTAGTTTCGATAATTTGATTAAATATTTCCATAAGCATTAATTTTAAGTTATCCAACTGTAGGAGAACCACCAACACAAGGATAGAATGTATTAGTAGTTTGATCTAGTAAACCTACTTTAGAATCAGAATCTCTAACTGCAGGAACTAAATTTAAAGCAACTGTTCCATTAGCATGTACAAGTTTGAAATAATACAATCTTAAAGTAGGAGAAACTTCTCTAGTTGTAGGAGTTCCATCAGAATTAGTATGAATCTTACTAAATAGTTCAAAATTAACTTGAGGATGATACATTTCTATTTTAGTCATTTGTACAGAATGTGCATTGTTATCAAAATAACAAGTAGTTCCAGAAGTTTTAATCGTATGAGCTGTTGTTCCAAAATTAGATAACTGAACTCTGTCTTGATTAGTAGCAGAAGATTGAGAACAAACAGGCCATCTATTATCTGTATTATAATAGATTTGAGATACTTGTTCATATTGACCTGAATTACCTCTAAACCAGTATAACCAAGCTTGAGCAGAAGTATTTGTTACTTGAACTTTAGTATCTACATCCCAACGTTCATCAAGTACTTTTACTCCTAAATCTATATAACTGCCTCCTGAATTAAGATAATTTTTAACAGTATATGTTTCAGAAGAACCTCCTTCGTAATCTGATATATTTGTTTCTGCAAAAGGATTATTAATTGCAGCAATAGCAGCCATTTGAGCAATAAAACAATTATTATCATCAATTCCTTTTACTGTATTAGAAGTTCCATAATTAGGATAAGGTACATTTAGCGATTGACTTAATGTTTTAGTCATTCTAAAAGCATTACCTACTATATTTGCAGGAACATGAATTTCTTTAAGAATGGCAAGAGCTACTGCTAAAGAAGCTGTATATTTAGCAATTCCTTCATGAAGATGAGTGTTATCTCCTTGCATTAATCCTATTCCATCACCTCCAGTACCGCTAGCATCTAAAGATGTAGTTCTTAAATTTTGAACAGCTGTACCATAAGGAAGAATCAAAGAAGTTCCTGTAGATGACATAATAGTTTGTGCATTATTAGCTGTATTTTGCCATGCTGTCTTTTGAGTATCATGAGTAGATTGATATGAACCATGAGTAAGATTCCAAGCAAATTTACTTTGATAACCTAAAGCAAGAGTTTTTTCTGCTATTTTAGCATGAATACCATATATAAAAGGTTTATAATATGTATTCCATGCAGAAGGAGCAATTCTACCTCCTTGTTGAAAAGATATAATATCCCATTCGTCTTCTTGAAGTATACTATTTATATCTTTAGAAACAGCAGTATCTTGCCAAGTTTGATGTGCATCACTAGGATCTCCTCCTATCCATTTTGTATCTGTATTACTTATTTCCCAATAATTATAAGATGTAGGATTATAAGTTGTTCCATCTGAACTAACTGCTTGATTTAATAGATTTGCATAATGTTGTGCAAGAGGAGCTCCAGAAATTGAAGCTATTGCTATATGAAACTCAAGATTAGGAGCTACAGACTTTAATATAAAAGGAAGATAACCTATAGAATTTTTAGTAAATGAATTACCGAAAAACAAAAGTTTAACTGAATGTTTAGCTTCACTTCCACCTCCATTAGATATAGGATGTGCTCCTTGTCCATTATAAGTATCTATAGCATAAATAATATCATCTTTTACAAAGAACTCATAGCACTTACAACACTTAGAAGATTTGGAAGCATTATTATATTTATAAGGAGTTGTAAAATTAATATTATCATTATAAAGATTATTAGAACCTTTTACTATAGCAAATCCATTAGAAGATGTAGCTGTAGATGATTCGCAATAATGAGTAGCTTTAGAACCTTGATAATCATTAGAACCATGTACAAGCTTTATTCCTCCTAAATCATTATTACCACAATCGAAGAAGAAAATAGCATGTTGATATTCATATTTACTAGGATTATAAGCTCCTCCTTCTGGATTTAATTCTTCTGTATCACAAATAGTATTTCCAGAAATATTTATATTACAACGTCTTAATCCATCTGCATCTTTGATTGTAGTATCAGTTGTATTATCAGCTATAGACTTAAATGCAAAATAAGCAACACCTGGTGCAAAAGAATAATTAGTACTAGACCAATTCAATCTTCTACCAAGACCTCTTAAAATATTATTACCTGTAAAATTAAGAGATATAGCAGGATTTCTTCTATCAGGAAAAGTTTCTCCTGCTCCAGATGAATTACCGCTTCCCGTCCAAGTTACAGAAGTAGTATCATTATTTACACAAAGAATTGAATGTGTATGTCTATCAAAAATAGAACCCGTTACAGATACATTATATGAAGATGAATCTATATAAATACCAATATAATTAAACTCCCAACGACAAGCGTCAAATTGAATCATAGCAGTACCCGTAATATAAACCGCAGCACCTACTTTATATTGAGATTTAATATTGTTTCTATCTACTCCATAAGTTGAATTAGTCATAGGAGCATCAGATACACAACTATTAAATTTACAATTAGTACAAAAGAAATCAGAAGTACGATTTACATATAGACCATATTTACAAGTTGATATAAAACAACGTGTAATAAATCCTGGAGCATTAGCTTTCCAAGTTTTAGAATTATCTAATGAAATACCTCTACAGAATCCATTAAAACAACAATCTTCTATTTGTTCACAGTTACCACCTTTACAATCAAATCCACAAAAATGTTCAGAATTTACTTTTTGAGAACCAGTAGTAGCTGAATTTAGAGTATATGTAACTCCATAAGGATCCACTAAAGTATTATCAAAATAAGAACCATCATATCTAGGATTAGTTGTACCATAAGCAGTTTTTGCTCCTAAACAAGTAATTGATTTTAAATTTAATGCACCACCAGTTTGAGTTATTGCAGAAAACAATTTTCCTACAATGTAAAAACCTGCATTACAAGAACCTGTATAATTAGCATATCCACCTTGAAATATTTCTCGTCCTAATAATGTTACTTGTACATTATCTGGAATAGTAATAGATTCTGTAATAGGAATCATTCTAGAAATAACAAGAATTTGTCTATGACAGTTTCTTATTAGAGAGTTTATTACAGCAGCATTATTATTGGTATGAGAAGTTGTAAGATTAAACCAATCTGCTTCTATTTCATCATTTGCAAATCCTCCATCCCAATTTAAATTATAATTTTTAGTATTAAATTTAACTACACCAGCAAGACGAGGTCTTTTTGATTTATCAGAATACCAAGAACGAGAAACTCCATCTATAGTAGCTGTTTTATCTCCAGGACATTTAAATGTACCACCTGAAATAGAACCTCCATTGAAATAAAATGTTACATTAGCTGGAACTGTATAAGTACCTGTTAATGTAAAATCATCATTAATTTCATAAACAGTATTAGCTACTAATGAAGCAAAATCAGAAGCTTGTTTTATTACAATTCGTTTTCCAGGAGTATAATCAGAACCTCCTGATTGTGGAGCACTAATAACATTATTTTCTATAGTAATACCCTCTCCTGGAGTTAAAACATTTTGTTTTAAAGCAAGAGCTTGATTTACTTGAGCAGCTGTTTGAAAATTAGAATCATTAGTAAGTTCAGATGTTTTTTTAGGAACTTCTGTTTTCTTAGCATAATCTGTTAAAGGTTGATGTTCTGTTAAATAATTACCTTTTGGTTGATAAGTAGCGTCTGCTGTTTCTTTAGTAACTAATCCTGCAACTGAAGGTAATTCAGTTTTTTTAGCATATTCATCCAAAGATTGATGTTCTCTTAAAAATCCTGCATCATTTGTTAATTGAGAAGTTTTAGTAGGAACATCAGAAACACTTGCTTTTTTAGCTAATAAATTATTTGTTTCAGTTTTTGTATAAACTGTAGTTTTATCAGCTTTATCGTTTAATAAAGTATTTATATCATTTTTATCATAAAGGTCTGCAGAATTTGCTTTATCAGATAGTGCTGCATTTACTTGAGCTTTAGTATATACATCTGCACTATTAGCCTTTCCTGAAACTAAACCATCTACTTGACTTTTTGTATATACATCAGCAGTATTAGCCTTTTTATCTAATTCTGTATTAGTATCAGAAGTTTTAGCATAAGGTGCTAATGCAGAAGATATAGCCTGTGAAACTTGAGTTTTAGTTTGAAATGAAGAATCATTATTAAGTTCAGATACTTTAGCAGGTATTTCATCTTTTTTAGCTATATTTAATTTTTCTACTACTTTACCTACATTAACTTTTTTAATCCAAGGGTCATTACTATTTTTATCAGTTGTAGGTCTAAGTAATATTTCAGAATCTTCATCTATAGTATGAGAATCTTCATTAAAATCACCAGCAGATCTTGCAAGAATATCTATAACTCCAGATTTATCAGAAGCACTTGTTCCAGTACCACCTTCGTAAGGTTGTATAATATCAGATGCATTTCGTTTTTTAGCCAACTCCATAGATAAATCTGATTGGTTATGTAAACTACCTGATATATTTCCCCATGAAACTGTTCCTCCACTACTTCCACCTCCTCCTGGAGCAGAAATAGTTTTACCATCAGGACTAATTATAATTCCTTCACCTGGAATTAACTTATCTTGTTTTTCTTCTAGAATTTCGTTTGTATCATTAATAGCTTCTTTTAAAGTATCATTAACTTCGACAATAGCATCTTGAACATTTATAGCTGTTAGTCCAGTAGATGTGTTATTAAAAGATATACCACTTGCAGAAGAACCTCCTTGATCTTCTATATTATCAGTTAAAGATTTCTTCTGTTTAGTAGTAATCGGAAGTTTATTTATACTATGCTTTAATTTTTTATTCATAAACTTTGATTTAAAATATTAAAAAATATAATAGTAAACTAATAGTATTTCCACATATTCCACCAATAATAGTAGCTAATAGGTCATACCAATCAAAACCACCATAATCTAGTTGGTCTATGATTTCTTTATATAGACCTCCAGCAATAGCTAATATTACCGATATAAAACCTAAAAGCATCCCTATTAAGAGATGCTTTTGTCTATCATTTCTTGTAAATTCTTTTATCATATTCATAATATTATTCAATAATAGCAGATTAAGGAATTAAATTAGAAATATCATACATTACAATTCCGTGTTCAGAAAGTTTATTTACATCAGTAGCAAGAATAAGTAAATCAAATTGATGTCCAGTTAATTTATCTTCATTACTAGGATTGACTATAGTTTCATAATCAGTCATTCTATACCAACGACCTGGAACAAGTTGACTATTATCTTTTAAATCTTTTAGTTCGTTCCGAGTAACTTTAATTGCACTATCTTTGATTTTATTAGAATTTAAATTTTTCTTTTGATTTTTGGTCAAAGGAAGTTTATTAATAGTATGTTTTAAAATATCACTCATATCATATATTATTTAATGTTTTTAAAATAGAATATGCATTATTTAAATAAGTTTTATTATAATTTGTTTGTTTTATAGCATTAGCAGAATATTGTAAAGCAAAATAATTAGGATGACGTTTAATATGATTTTTATATCCTATATTAAGAACTTTATAATCATATTCTATTTCTTTTAGTTTAAGTAATAAATCGTCATCATATAAATAATTAATACAATCTATAATACTAATTTTATTAAGAAATCCTTTTGGATATGCTACAGCATTAAATCCAATAGCAAAATTATTATGACTTTTAATAAAATTATGTTCATCATGAAAACTATATCTATCTTTTCTTATATTATATAAACTATAACAATTATTACTAACTACAGTATTTTCTTTTATACAATAATCATATAAAGCTTGAATATAAGATGCGTTATAATAAGTATCGTCATCTAATGTTATAATAACATCATCTTTGTATTTTCTACCAACCCAATAATGTTTATTATGTACTCTCAAATTAATAGGACATAAATTTACAATTAAATTAGGATGTTCAGGAATTACAAAATTATCATACTCATTTTCATAAATATTGAGCACAAGTATATAACTTGTACTCAATTTATAAAACTCTTTTAAATGATAATTTAAAAAAGTATTAATATAATTAGCTCTAGGTGCATGAGTAGCAACTGATAGAATCATTGTTTTATTATTATTTATATTATTATATTTATTATAATTTATAATAATTATATTATTAATAATAATTATATTATTAATATTATTATATTAATAATTATACGATAGTGAATTACTGCTAACAGCTATTTGTTACATATTAATCCATTAGCAATAACATTAATAATAAGATTTTTAATATCATCATTAATATTAATTGCTCTATCTTTTATAGTAATATAAGCAACAAGCTCTTTTAGTAACTTATTGTTTTCCTTTGTTAACTCTAGTAGTTCTTTTATATTTTCCATACTCTACAACAATAAAAATAGGTCTGTTAATATTTCTACTAACAGACCTACAACATTAAAGCATATCTTCCCATTCAATAGGAATACCTTTTCTGCACATATCAGCATACCAACGATTAAAAACTATACCATCGTATGCATCTACATCATCTATTACATCTTTTATATACAACGTTAAATGATGTTCATCAGGAATACTTTTTCCAAGAAAATCAGCTTTACACATATTAGCAACATAAACATAATCATTAAGTTCATTATTATTAAGCTTAACATTATATTGCTTTAACAATAAGTCTACCTTTTCCTTTGAGTAAACCGTAGCTTTTGTCAATACCCCCGTAAGAGGGTTCTTGACTTGCATCTTCTCCAAGGCAAAAGCTAACAATTTATTATTAAAATGTCTACCATAATGTTTAAGATAAGCAGTCATTTCTTCAGGTAATACATCATATTGATCTAAAGATTCTCTTCTCATATCTTAATATCTAGAAATACCTTTAGCCATATAACCCATAGGACGACGCATATTAGTAAAACCTTGTCTAACATTTTTTCTACGTTTTATTTCATACTCATCATCCCAATTTTCATCTTCAGGATAATAACCTCCTTCTTCCGATTCTTCAATGTGCTCAGAAATACATTCGATAAGTTCATCTATACAAGACTTCATCTTCTTCAATTTACCTACCATCATTTCTGCTTTTTCTTCTACTATAATTATTCTTCCCATATTATTTATTATTAATAAGATTAAACAACTTGTCAAGTTTATCATCAATACCTGCTACTTTAGCTTTAAGATCTTGGATTTCTCCATCTCGTTCTTGTTCTTTAGCATAAATAGGATTCAGTTGTTTTAAGATTATATCGCAATCTTCTATATTTTGTTTGTTAAGTTTTATATAATCTTCATCTGTAGCCTGTTTACTATTATGCAAAATAGTTTCTATTATAGGAACGAGTGCTTCTTTTGTTTCGCTAATAATAACATTTCCTTGATTATAGTTGACCGTAACTGCATCTCCACTAACACGTTTAAATTCATAATTATCACTATCTGTTTTAACATTTAAATCGAAATAACCAATAGGATTTAAATTCATGCTAGATTGAAAATCTAATTTAGGTTCAGTTTTATTAACAACTTCTCCTATTTTAAATTTAATACCTTTTGTCTTATCTATAATATAAACAAGACTTCCTTGATGTATTGCTGATAACATAACTTTACCAAATTAATTGAACACGATTAGAATCTCTATCATAAAAAAATAGACGAACTGTTTGAGCGGTACTTGTTAAATCAGTAACTTCTAGAGCTGAACCAGTCGGGTTATAGACATCTACAGTACTTCCACCAACACCTTGCGTATCAAACTTAACTGTATTTGTTGCAGTTTCAGTTATAGGATTAGGAAATTTAACAACAAAGAAACCGTAAAATCTATTAGTTTGACGATACGGATGATCGTTAAAACTAAATGTAGTTATAGTACCAGTTGTATTAACTCCTACACATTGAATAGCAGGGATACCACCTTGATTTACAAATTTAAGCCACTGTGTCATAACAATTCCTCCTATATTTTAAGACCAAATAGAACCACCTTGTGGATAAGCACCATAAGCAGCATTCCAAGCAACACAATTAGGAACAGTAACAAAAGGTTGATAAGGAACTGTTACAGTATTAGGTTGCTTACATTGAATTTCACCTAATTGTTTAATAATAGGAGCGAGTTCAGCTTGTCTTTCAGCTTGAGCATTTTTAGCAGCAAGAGCAGCAGTTAATTGGTTAATCTCTCTATCTTTACGGGCGTCTTCTATAGCATCTAGCTTACTTAGAATAGTTTGAGTTTGGTCACGCATACCATTTTGAATAGCACAAGTTTGTTGTGCAGTTTCATAAGCAGTAGCAGAGAAACCTTGAGTAACTCCATTAGCTAACTGGTCAATTCTACCCATAAGTTGGTTAGTTTGTTGAACAGTTTGAAGTTGATTTTGATAATTACCTTGAGTAATAGACTCTCTAAGGTTGCAGCAACAACTAGCTAATTGTTGAGCAATATCCTTATTTCCAAGACTCAAAGCATACTTAATATCAGCGATATTCATATTAGTTTGGCTACTAGTAGCACTGATTGCTTGTTGAACTCCATTGATAGCAGAAATAATAGCATCCTTACCACATCCAAACATACCTTGAAGTTTATCAATAGCACAA
The DNA here is from genome assembly GCA_024413395.1 of archaeon. Classification (GTDB taxonomy): domain Archaea; phylum Methanobacteriota; class Methanobacteria; order Methanobacteriales; family Methanobacteriaceae; genus Methanocatella. The sequence continues at coordinate 18,070 of JAKSUH010000001.1, read as the reverse complement.
CCGTTACGATTAATTGCTGCATCAAGAAGCTGACGACCATCATTGTTATTTATCATATTGCTAAGATAACCAACACCTCCGTGCGCGCAACCATTAGCAGAACCATCTCCCCATCCGTTATTACCAAAACCATTTCTCATAAACGGATACAAGAAGAATAAAAACATTACCCACATCCAGTTTCCATTTCCACCAAAGCCATTATTGTTCATAGCTAAAAGAAGATTAGGATCTAGACCATTGCTTGAAGGATTACCATCAGGCATTACAAAAACTTTTGAATCAGACATAACTTTAAAATTTAAATGATTAATACTATTTGTACTATTTGCTAGCTGAAGTACATCACAAAGATAAGTTGTTATGTCATCATCAATAAAAAAGGTAGCAACTAGATTTTATTCTAATTGCTACCTCTACCACGTTCTTTTTATTTTCTAATTATTTTAAAGATTTAGTTCATCTCTACATTTAAGGGTTGCTTCTGCATTTGCTATTCTATAAGCTCTACTACTTTTTAAATATTCATAACCGAGCTTATTTAAATGTCTTATGGCAGGAATAGTTCTATTTAAAAGTTGAGAACAAGTTGTAATAGAATATCCAGCAGTAAGAAGTTGTTGAACTAGAATACATCTAGTCATAACAACATTTTCTGAACGAGATTTACCTAATACATCTTCTTTATATAAAGACATATCTCCATTATCGTTAACTTTAGTAGCACAACACTCTGTGACTATATCTACTATTCGATTAAGTTCTGTTTCTTTATTATTCATAATTGTTGTAATTTCTTGAACATATAAGACATTAATTCTTGAACTGTAGCATTTCTTATAACAAGAAGAACTCCTACAGATCCTCTTTTTTCAGTAGTTGCTTGTACTCTTATAATATTGCTATAAACATCATAATCGCTATCTGTTAACAAAGGTACTTGTATAAAACTATTATTATCTATTTCATAATTTATAGTAGTATGCTTTGCAGTTTCCAATTCTATGTTTAATTTAGAATCTACTAACGTATTACTATCGTCAAGATAATATACACTAACTTTTAAAATAGAATCTGGAGAACAATATAAACTATTGTTTGTAATAGTAAATCTACCTATATTACTAGGAGTTACAACAGCAGATGTTATGTATTTTGATTGTATGTTAGGACTTATATACATTGCATTATTTACTGCAGTATCTAATGCTCCTAATCTAATAATACATACATTTATAGCATTTTGATTAAAATCATAATCTGATTTTAATTTAATATCTATAGAAAGTACATTATAATTAGCTCTAAGTATAAATATAACGTTATTATCATCATCTATTTGATAAGGATCTACATACAGTTCATTATCTATTTTAAGATATACTTTATTCCAAACCCAACTTTTAATTGTTACAGAATAAGCATATCCAGGAGTAACAGGTTGTGAAACTAAATTAACATAATTATCATACATTGCTTCTACAACAGAATAATTATGGTTAACAATGGTTTTATTAAACATTAATTCAAAATCTCCACCTCCACCTCCTTGAGCAAATCTTTTATTAAGTTCTGCTTGGTTTTCTTCAAAGTAATCATCATAAACATCTCCAGTAAACACAGCTACATTTTGTGCATCTGTTGGAGTTAGAGCACCTGGAGTAGGACAATTACCTGTTTTACCATTATTGATATTTCTTATTTCATTACTCATAATGTTTAACTATAAATTTGATTCTATGTTTTCCTTCATTATAAACATTTTCAGTATGATAGTAATACCAAAGTTCTCCATTAACAGTAATTTCTTCTCGTGTAACAGGACTTTCTATACTGAAATCTAAAATAGCAATATCTGGCATCTTAGTTACTACACAAATACGAGAGTCAGAAGTTTCTATATTGAGTTCTTTAGATGTACCCTTGATATTATAACCGACCCCGTTAGAAGAGGTTAAATAATTAAATACATTTGCATTACGAGGCATAGCAAAAATATATGCTCTAATATCAGATGTACTTCCATCAAAATCTTCATCTTTATAAATAGCATCTAATTCTCTATCTATATGATCCCAAATAAAATTAGCTTTCTTAACTTCTCCTAGATTATATGCAGCAGTTGCAGCATTAAAAAGATTCCAACAAGTAACTACATTTTTATTATGAGTAGCACAAGTTGCACTACAATCTTTCAAAGCTTCTTCTCCATATTTACTAAATAGAGTTAAAAGCCTATTATACAGTCTTTGTCGTTCTTGGGGAAACGACAACTCTACCATCACAATTTCGTTCATATTGATTTATAGCAGTTATAAGGTTTCTAATTCTATTATCATTCTCTACTTCAGGAGTGGTAGTTAAAAGCACAAAAAGTTTACTAAAAAAATCTAGTCTTACATTAGTACTTTCTGGAGGAACCATTCCTTGATTATGTTCTAGTGCAATAAGATATGCTGTATCTAGAACATATTTTTGTACACTATCTGCAAGCATATCAGTTAAATGTTTTATTTAATAAATAAGTAGAATACTCGTTTACATTAATAGATAGTTTGTTGTTAATTTGAGATATACGAGTAATACTATCTTGTTGATTATAAATAATCATTAGTATATCATCAACACATTCTTTAATCCAATCTTCTTTAAGTTTACTAGAAACAATACAATTGTTTATTTCATAGTTAGAAAGAATTGAGTAAACTTTATAATATTCAGTATTAACTAGTTTTGTAATATTTTCTACAATAAACTCTTTATTAGTTTCAATATGATTATGAATAATAACATCTATGGCTTTTTGTGCTATAGTAGCTTGAAAACTATTAAATACAAGAGTAATAACAGAACGAAGTTTAGCACTTTCTTTCTTTTCATTATCTTGAATAGTTTTACTTAATACAGTATTCAATAATACAACATTGTTACTAACATCTTTTATTGCAGTAGCCATATCTTGAATTGGTTTATTTTTAGACTTTTGTTTAATAACATCTATTATTTTAATAATAAGAGTATAAACAATAAATACACAACTAGATATAATAACTGTATTATAAGATGAAGTTTCTACTGATTTAGCAATTACTTCATTAATAGTTTGAAATTCTCCCATAATAGAAATAAAAAAGTGGGTTGCAATAGACAACCCACTCATTTGTTAATAATTAAATTAATTCTTTTATTCTCCATCTTCTTCAGAAGTAGAACTTGCGAAATCTGGAGCATCTACAATAACTGTTTCGAACAGATGAAGTGTAAGTTCTAAATTAGTCTTTCCGTTATATGTATTAGGAATCAAAATGTGTGTAATTTGATTTACCTTTTCATCAGTAGGCTTTGCAGATTCACGTTCAGTGAAGAAAGTACAAGATAGCAAATAATAACTATCAGCATCTAGTTCAGGATACATTCCAGGATAAAGCTTTTCAGCTTCCATACCTGTATGACGGAAACCTGAATCAGCAGCACATTCTTTAATTAAGTTAATTACATATTCTTTATCAAGAATAGGCTTTTTTGCATTAACTGTTGTTACTGTAGCTCCTTTTAATTGATCTGTACAAACTACAGCATAATCATCATATCCGTTTACAGCAGATAACTGAATTGTATTGCTTACTTTTTTAGCAGTAATACCTGTATATTTAGATTGATTGTTAATATCTGCAACCAAAGCGTTAATTACATCAGCAGGTCTGTTACTTTTTGAAGCAGTAGTAAAAGTTTTCTTATAATGTTCGTTAGCTACAGTTCCTTTCTTAACTAAAATAAAACAATATTCTTCATCAGGAAATACTTCATCTATAGCTATAGTTGCAGAAAATTTAACACCTTCTGCTGGTTCTGCTATAGTAATTCTTGCATTTTTAAGCTTTACTTCTGGGACAACAACAGCTCCTTGTGCAGTTCCAATAACAAATCTAGATGCTTTTGCAAAACTTAGTCCAGCTTCACTTGAAACAAATTGTTCGTGTTCATTTAAAATAACAAAAGAACCTTCTGCTATACTATTAAGATCAGTTGCTACTACACTATCATAACCTGTTCTAGGAGTAGCCATAGCAACATCTTTTAAAATAAATAACTTATTCATAAAATACTAAATATTAAATTATTAAAACTTTATTGATTATCTTGTTGTGGAGTTCTAGTTGAATTAGAACTCATAGTACCAGTTAAAGCATTATGATACAAATCAACTGCTCTTCGAACCACATCTATATGTAAACTTTCAGGTAAATCACAATCTACATTGTTTGCTGAGACATCTTGTAAAAATCTCACTTTAGCAGGTTTTGCTAAATATGCAACTCTAAGTTCATGAGGAAGAAAATTATGTTTTAATGTATAATAATTTGAATCATCTTTTTTAGCAAACTTATCAATATACAAATCATAAGTGCCATTATTATAACTTACTATAATAGGACTATTCAATCTATTTTTACTAATATTATCATTTAGCATTTCTGCTAAATACATATCTTCAACAAGTCTAACTGGAAACCAATTAGTAACTTTTGCATCAGTATCAAATGTAGGTTGAACTATTTGATCTGGATTTCCTATAAAACCAGATGTAGTTACTTTATAATTTATACTAAAATCAACAAGATGAAGAAATTCAGGAAATACATTATGACTACCATGTTGTACTGTAGGAAGATATTTCATTCTTCCCGTATCTCTATCTGTTGCATCAAAAGTAAAAGATACTTCAGGATTAACAGCATCTATATAATCAGAGAGTTTTAAAATACTAACTTTGTAAAGTGTACCAAAAGCATTTACTTGACCAAGTTTGGTATTATGTGTACTTACGGTATCACTAGTATTTCCTAAATGTTCTTTTATGGTAAGATTGATTATATCATTAATGCTTGTATTAAGTAAAATGTCAATTTCTTCAGGAAGAATGGATCTAACATTTTGTAGACCCATTCTTTGAGCATATTGACGAAAATATACGTGCATCTCAGTTATATTCATACCTTAAACTATTAGTTTAGTTTTAGTTTATTCTCGTATGCAGTTTTAATTTCAGCATTAGCAGGATTATTGAAATAACCAATAGCTTCATTCATATTGCTACCAATGAATGTACCATCTGCTGCAGTAATCTGTTGATTATATTCAGAACGAATAAGTTCATTTCTTGAAATAAGTCTTTCAATGAAAGCAACTGTAGTAAAGTTCTTATCATTAACAAGTTTATTAAACTTATCAGGACTATTATTAACATAATCCATAATGATTTGGTCTTTTTCCATAGATGATTGTCCAAGAACTGAAGCAACATTTCCGCCTGTAGAAGAAACTATATTAATAAGTACAGCCTCATACTTGCTAGGAACCTTATTAATTTCCATATAATTAGCCATAGCTTTCTTCTTTTCTTCAATAAGTTTCTTTTGCTTTTCAAGTTCTCTATCAGCATCCTTAATATAGAATCTATAAATAGTACTTGAATTAATAAGACTCATATCCTTTGCTACATCTGGATACAAAAGACAATGTCTATACATCAAATAAGACTCTACATTTACAGGAGATCCAACTGTATATTTACTACTTTCAAGCAGATTTATAGCACGAACCTTTTCGTCAACTGCTTTCTTTAATGCTGTAATATTGGATTTATCTGCTTTAGAAAAATCATCTTCAATCGCATCTTCTTTAGCCTTAAAATCAAGATAATCTTTTTTAGTATCGTATCTAAAAGAAACATCAAGTTTTACATCACTATCAGGTACAATTAATCTGAAATTATTAAGATAATGTTTAACCTTAGTAATAAAATCAGGATTATTAGAAGCACAACCTAGAATAGAAGGATAATACTTTTCAAGTTCTCCTCTATTAGCTGAAAGAATCTTACTAGAGTTAATTGAACTTCCAATTACTTCTGGATGAAGTCCAAAAACTTTCATATTAACTTTTCTATAATTAGAATAATTACGAGCAAGACTAATAATAACAGTTCTCTTATCTACGTATTCTTTCATCAACTCAGTGTCCTTCTCAACTCCTTGTGAAACTTCAGTTGGTTTGTTTGCCTTAGCATTTGTATTATTATCCATATTTCTTATTTTAATAATATTACTATAATCTATTTTTATTTATGTTATTAGAGCTTGCACTCTAAGTGCATAAAGTTTGTATTCTTAAATACTTGCAATCCGAAGCTGTCCTTTACCTCATAACGAGAAGCATCAACTTCATGAGAAATTTGGTTTCCACCACCAAGAGCACCCCAAGATGCAGGAACATCAGAAATACCCTTTAAGATACCAACCTTGTTAATACATCCGACTTGACGAATCTTCTTAACATTTTGTTGACCTTCATAAGTAGAGAAATCGACAAGATAAGCTTGGTGTGAAGTAATAGGCAAACCAGACTTTGGATGAATCATACCATTAGCCTTAGCATTGTCTGCCATAGTACCCTTGTCAAACATCTCAACATACTTAAGAGTAACAAGAACATTATCAATAGTCTTATACTGACGGAAATAGTTTCCATAAGAAAGACCACCATTAGCCTCACCAATCATCTTCTCTCCAAGAGGAGTAGCAAAGTTATTGTTAACAGCATCTTGACGAATTGCATCATCAAAATCCTCAGCAAATCCCTTACCACAGAAAAGAACTACCTCAGTAGGAGTTTCAGTTCCTTGTGAAAGAACATCACCAATAGTACGCTTAATCTTATTAAGAGTCAAGAACTCACCATAAGTATCATAGTTAGCCTCACGACAAATTTGACGCATACCTGCAGTATGAGGAATTGGCTTACCATTATCAAAATCTACAAGAGCGATAGAACCATCCTCTTTACGGTTATATTCAGCAAACCACATTCTCTCCTCCTCCATGATACGGGATTGGATGTCAAACTGACGCATCTCCTCGTTGATCCAGTATGTCTTCTTTGAACCATCGTTACCTTCAAATTCATAAGAAACAACAAGATTTGCCATATTACCACCAATCTCCTTTGAAAATCTATGATATTCAAGTTGAGATTTCATAGTACCAGGACCCATTGTATTAGTACGATTTCCCTTAGAATAAGAAGCAGAAATAGTAGGAGCAGTAAGAGTCCAATACATACCTGGTTGAAGCAAAGCAGGATCTACGAATACATTAGGATTTGTAGAAGTAAGTTGCAACTTATAACGATAACCACCGTGAGCACCCTTACCACAATCCTTCATAATACGAACTTGAGTTTCATTATCAGGAGCCATCAAACCATATTGTTCAATAAGCCAATGGGTACGGAACTCAACCTCAAATACAGCACCACCCTTACCTGGAGTAGTATTAGCTGGATCAAAGTGAAGAACAGCATCATTATAATGCATACGTCCCATAACTTTCCAAGTCCACTCTTCTTCATGAATATCTTGAACACCAACTTGACCTTGACCTTCAGTTAAGAAAGACAATGGAAATTTATCATTATCTTTACCATAAAGATAAGTAAGTTGAGAGCTCAATTGTACAGGTTGACTAAGCATTAAATTAGCAAGTGATTCCTCATTGCTATAACCACGGTCATCATAACGACCGCGAGAAACTTCTCTAATATTCAAATTTGGCATAATTAAAAATGTTTAATAATTAACTAAATTAATAAGATTTTAGAACAAAACCTTTAGTAGAGCTAGGCTTAACATTAATAGTTGGCTTTGAATTAGGAGCTTCTTTAGCTTTTAGTTTTAGTTTACGAACATTATCTTCTTTGACTGCTGTATCAATCAAATCTTTATAACTTCCGCCTGTAAACAAAAGCCATGCGTCAAGCATATCTCTGTTCAAAATCTCATCATCACTAAGTTTGTTTAAATCTCTTTGATAACCAGTAAATTGATTACCGTTCTCATCAGTTTCAACTGCTTTAGTAACATATTTATAAAACTCAGCAGGAGTAAAAGTTACTTTCTTTCCATTAACATCTTTAGTAAATGTATCAGGAATTGAATAACCTGCAATTTGTTTAGAAGCGATAATCTTCTCAACCTTAGCATTTAACTCTTGTTGTCTTACAATACTTTCTTGTTTTTGTTGTTCTGCAAGAGTATTAATCTGATCCATATAAGCTTTATCTTTATCAACGAGAGCTTTAAGTTGAACTTTAGCCTCATCGTAAAGAGAACCATTAGCCTTTAGATAATTAAGATAATTAGTATTAACTGTAGGATTATTAAATTCCTTAGCAGCCATTCTAATAACAGACATAAGTTGTTCTTCATTATCTTTATCAAGCTTAATGTTGCTTCTATCAGGAATATCTCCAAATCCCTTAGGAGAACCTGTAACTGCTACATAATCTGCAAATTGCTTCATCATTGGATTAGAAGCATAATAAGCATCAATAGCATTTTGTTGAGCCTCTCTAACTTTAAGATCTACAACAGATGAAATATAACTCTTAAAACCTTCTGGAGTATTAGTAAACTCTACCGCGTTTCCTTTTTCATCAGTAATAGTAATACCCATAAGATTTTGAACATTCTCCATATTCAAATCTGTATTAGGTTCATCAACAGTCAAAGAAGCTAAATAATCTTTAAGCTCAACAGCTTGCTTATAAATGTTATTATCTTTGTCAACTAGATTACCATTTGCATCAATAGTATAATCTGCATCTCCAATAGATAATACATCTCCTTCTTTAAGATTATTTAAGTCGATTCCTTGATGTTCTTCATTGTTAGGATTTGCTTGACTTCCATTAGGGTCTTGACCACCATTAGGATCTTGATTGCCTCCTGCAGGAGGATTAGTACCACTCGGTGTTTGATTTAGAGCAGCAGCTCCACCTTCAGTACCAGCATTTGTTGGATTTAAATTTTCAGCCATAGTAAAAATACCTTTAAAAACATTAATTGGTTATTTGTTTAGCAATTATAATTAATATTTACATTAGTTATATTTGCTTTATTTGTAATTATTACACCATCACATATATCAAAAAATATACTGCTAATAGAACTTATAGTAGTAATACCATATTATAATAGCAACTTGCACCGCCATATAGACAACCTCTATAATAGTGCCGATTTGGTATCTCTGCTTTCATCAGTTCAATTATAATTTACTTTTAATGCAATTATATTACTTTGCTATATTATGGTCTTAAATTATAAATTAAATTATACAATAAAATTCAGGAGATACTCTATTAAGAATACCTCCTGAATAATCTTATTTTCTATCGTATCTATTTTTATTTTCTTTAGCAATTTGAATTTTACTATCAATGTCTTTTAATTTAACTAGTCGATCAGCTTCTTTATTATATAAATCTGCTCTCATTTGTTCTCTAGTTAAGTCAAGCTTTTCTCTTTCAAGATTAGCAGCATTTACAGCATCAATTCCATTTGCTTGATTTTGATTAGCAGCATTAAAGTTAGCAAGCATAGCGTTTGCATCAATATCCATTCCTTTAAGTTGAAACTCATATTGATACTTGAGTTCTTCAGTAAGTCTATCTTGTTCTCCTTTAGCTTGAATTTCTTGAAGTTTTGCTTGTAACTTCTGTTGGTCTAGCATTTGGTCTAGTTGCTTCATTTCAGTTTCATGTTGTCTACGAATTTCAGCAAATTTTTCAATAGATTTTTTAGCTTGAGCAACATTATCTGAAGTAATTGCAGCAATAGCCATTTCTAATTCTCCATTTTGAGAAGCATTAAATGCCCATTCTTTAAGTCTATCTAACTTCTCTAAATCTTTAGGATCATTAGTTAACATACAAGAATAATCAGAATTTACAAAACTATTTACATCAAGAGAAATAAAAACACGTTTACCTTTTTCTTTAGAATAGAAAGATGTAGTAAGACCATCAATGTATGCAAGTTTAGCATAATCAATATCTCGTTGATAATCTCTTTTTCTAAATTCATCAAACATTGTTACAAGAACAACCATACCCATACTTGAACGAGCAATAGCTTCTTTAGTAGTTCCTACTTGTGCAGAATTTGCAATTTCTCCATATCGTTGCAAATTCATATCTACCATTTCTCTACCCTCAAGTTTAAGATTATCAATAAGTTCAGTAAGCTGTCTAATATAATCTCCCATATTAGCATTAAGTAACCTTATTTGTTGCATTTTAACTCCTGAAGTATCATCTTCATCATTAACCGGAAGAATACCTTCTGCTGCCATTCTATAAACGACATCATCAGCATTACCCTCGATTAATGAAGTTGGTAACAACAATATTAACATCTTATTCTTTGCAATTACCATTTCTCTATGATAACTAAAGATATTTCTAAGAATTTGATAAGGAGTTAATATATCAATAAGAGAGAACTTTCCTAAATATGGAAGAACTTCCAAAACCCCGTTATAAGGCAGTTTTCCTCCTCTATTATAACTAATAGCTCTTGCCTTAATAGGATAAATAGCTTCATGATAACCACCGATTCTGTAACCTTCATATACTTGAGGAATATATTCCCAATCAATACTGATATCACCAGCTTCTCTATTCATTACATAATCTTCATCTACTACTCTAGTAGTTTGAAAACCTACTTCATTTATATAAGTAAGTATACCAGACTTAGCAGTTCCTCTCCATACAACATGCCAAACTTCAATTCTATCAGGATTTAAACTACCAATGTCTACAGGATTATGTTTAAAAAATTCTCTATTCTGGTCATTAAATTTATCACAAATATCAGGATAATAAGCTTGAAAATCATTATAACTAAACAATAGTCTAGCTTTACTTCCTCTACTTTGTCTATTATACAAAGTATCTAGAGCTTTAATATCTTTATCAGTAAGACACTTATCAAACATATCTAGAATTTGTTGATAAGTAAGTTCCATACGTCTTGCAAACATATCATGTTCCTCAACAAAATGTTTATTGTTAGGAATAGGATAAGCTTCCATTACAGGAACACATTCTTTGATTAATTGATTGCCTCTAATATCTGTATAACTATAACATTCTCCTAATGCAGAATAATTAAAGAAAGCAGTAAGATAAATCATAGCATCGTCAGTCATAAGTCTGATATAATCTAATAAATCTTGTGCTTGTTTACTTTCATCATCAATATAATTATTATTAAAATCTTCAATAAATTTATCTGCATCAGGCATTGCATCTTGAGGATTTACACTATTAGGATCTTGTCCTTGTTGTTGAGCTTCTTGCATCAATTGTTGATACCTGTTTTGAAACTCTTGCATAAACGCTTGTTGAGCAAGACCTGCAATAGCTTCTTTAAGTTTTTCATTCTTTTGTAAAACTATATCTGGATTACAAGCAGTAATAGTGAAATTATGATCTCCTTTGAAATACTCAGAAACATATCTTCTTATGACATCATTAATCATATCAAGATTCCTCATTGTAGCAGGAAAGTTTTTATCACTTTCTTTGTCTGCATTATAAGGATTGAGAGTCTTTTTATAAAACTCATAAGGAATATATCCATGTTGTATTTCAAGTTTAGTTTTAGTTTCTCCTCTATCATTAATAGAGCAGCCTGTATCAATAATAAAATCAATACAGTTAGCATACCAAGATGCTTTCCGTTTTTCAGCTCCACTTACTTTTTGTTGTGGAAAACCAATTTTAATAGTACTATCTCTCATGTTACAAATTATATAATTAATACCATCGATGTTTAAATATACTTTTCTTTTCTTCTATCTTCTTTCTATGTTGTAGTTCTTTTTCTACTCTGACTAATAATAGTTTCCAAACTATTGCTCTCAATAGCATCTGTGATACTCTATCGTAGTTTCCTACAACATTCCATTTTTTAAGTTCAAGAATACTTTGATAATCATAAATAGTTTCAAATAATCTAATATTAGTTCCAGCATCAGTTTGACCTATTGTAGAATAAAGCATTTCTTTTAGAAGTCTTAATGCTTCAAGTTTAACTGCTCCTTCTATTACGATACCATAAGTATTAGAAACTTTAGATTTAATAGCAGTATCCCATAATTCAGTAGGAGCTTTCATAAGATATTTAGTAGCACGCCATTTATTAAAATTAGAAACTGTTTCACCTCGGTTAACCTCGACTGCAACACCTCCAATACAATTATAATAAACTGCTAATAAATAACATATATAATCAGCTTCTTCAAGAGATTCAGGTCTACCATAATAAGTAGCTACCATTCTAGTAGTAAATCCGTTTTCAGCAATAGGATTTTGCCAAACTGCAATACTATTATGAGAATGTTTATCAGTAATTTCTTTATTCTCTTTATCTACACCAACTGGGTCATAAGTTATAGTATACATATTAGGTGGAATACCATTTAGAACATTTCCTGCTTTATCTTTATACATAACTTTATATGGATGAAACCATATTCTAATACAACCATGATGATGCTCATGATTCTTCTTAGGAACACCTTCTATATAACTAAACCAATCTTTATTATATTTACCACCATCAGCTTTAATTCTAGCATTAGATTTAAATTCTACTTTACCTTCATTTTCAACTAATGTACCATCAGTATATACTTTATAAACTGGATCATTTTTAAGTTTAGTTTCCCAAGCAAGAAGTTCTTCACTACTGAAAATATTTTCACTAGAAGAACTAAAAGATTCATCAGGACTTAGAGCATATTGGCCAAGATAATTAATATATTCATTAAATGTTTTAGCAGTTGATTTTTTAACAACTCTTTCATTATATGCAATAGTTAAACCTATTTCTAGATTAGAGTTACCATCAACATCCATTGCTTCAACACCATCTAATATACCTTCAAGTCCCCAAGCATATGACTTAAAATAACCACAAGTTAATCCTCTAGAATCTTTATCCCAAACATTTTCAAAAGGCATAAAATTAAAACCTTTTGGAGAATAAAAGTTTCTTTCAAACATTTGCATATCTGCATTAGTAGCCGTTCCCCAAGCACAAAGCATACCTGTAACGAAACTACCAGTTTTTAATGTAGGAGCAGTTACATCCATAAGTTGATCAAAATTATCAACAGTTGATAACTCCTCAACATTAATCTCTACAGCATCCTTACCGATAGCACAATCTGGATTATGAGCAGCAGATACACTTAATAATGCAGAGTTCCAAGACTTTGGACTAGGACTACCATTAGGTTGTTTAAAACCTAATTCAAAATCTTCATCATTAATACTTAAAACTCCTCTTTTAAAGAAAGTTTTATTTTCATAGAAGTTAAGATCTTTGATAGTAAAATCAGTAAGACCTCCTTTTTGAGTAAGATACTTTTTATCAATAGCAACATTAATACAAGTTTTTCTAGGATATAGATTTAATCTATTAGCTGACTTTGAAGCCATCATATAAGAAAATCCTCCACGACGAGTTTTATCTATAATAACATTAAATCCATTTCTTTCTGCAAATTCAAGAACATGCCATGTCCAAAATTGAGCATCAATAAATCTAGGAAAACTAGTAGTCTTAGAAGCTTTTGCATTCTTTGATTTAGTATTAATAGTACTGGTATCAAGCATCTCCATATTAGTATAATTAAGAAAATTATAATGATTACCAGTTATTCTAACATTTACAATCTTTCCTTTTCTTAATAAACAAGGAGCAGTAAAACCATTTTTTCTTCTATCTTCTTCTCTTTTTCTTAATTGTCTATAAGGAATACTTTCTTCTTTATAAGTAGTATAACAACCATTCTTTTTATAAAAGTTAGCCATTTCACAAAATAAATGGGTGTTTATAAACTTATCATCTTTATTTATATTAAGAAGAAATCCTCCACTTTCTCCAATAAGAAATAAATCATCTGGATCATCATATCCTGCATCTTTAGCATGAGTATATCCTGATTTATCTTCATTAATATATTGAAGAAAAGCATAATCTTCTATTAATTTTTCAGCAGATATAGCTTCCATTATTTAGCAATTAAAGTTATTATTAAACTAACAACGCTAGCAGCAGCAACTCCTCCACAAACATTTCTTTGTTTTTTAAGTTTTTCATTGTTAGTTTTATACTTATTGTTTTCTTTAACTAAAATAGTATTATCATACCTTAATTTAGATATAATAATACTATCTTCTTCTGTTAGTTTTTTATAATTATAAATTATATCATCTTTATAATTAAGTTCAACTAATTTACTATTTACTATTCTAATATCGTCTATAGCTATAAAAACAGAATCAACTCCCCCGTAAAGGAGAGTACCGCTTGTTTTACTTTGACTTAATAAGTTCATTGAATAGTTTAATAGTACTATCATTATCAAGAGTTTTAACACGTTCAATTTCTTCATTTGCTTCTTTTTCTAAAGTGTTAATATTATCAATAATACTATCTCTTTCTTTTAATCTTCTTTCTAGTTCACTATAAATATAACTATCTGTTATAGCTTTATAATTAGCAAAAGAAATAAATAAAATAAGTTCTCCTATTAGTATTATAAATACAATAATAATAAGTAGAATATTTTTAATATCTTTACTATCTTTCATACTATTATTACTTTTATTATATTACTGCAAATGCAAATCACTTAAATTAATAAGAGTATAAGTAAAAGCATTACCATATATTTCTTTTTGCTTTTCACAAATACTCATAAATTCTACATAATGTTTAGGATCTTGAACAACTTGACATCCAGCAGAAAAATCATTAACTTCAGTAACTACATATTTCTGAGAAGCTCTATGTATATTAATTCCGAAAACTCCATTTTGAATAGTTTCAGGATTCATATCATAAACTAAATCTTTATTACCATCTCTATAAACTTTAACAGCTTTATTTTGAACTAAAGCTTTATATTTTCCTCTATGTAATCCTATTTTATGACTACTAAGATATTGTCCAGGAACTAATATAGCAGTAGGTTTATCATTATGTAACATATAAGTTTTACCAGGTTCAGTAGTTATATTATATATAACTCTTCTTCTTTTAGTAATAGCTTGTCTTTCATAATCTACTACCAAAATATCATCGAACTTATTAGTAACAGAATTGGTAGTATCATCACGAATTCCAATAATATTAAGATTGTAAGGTCCTTTATACCATTTATATCCCTTTTCTTTAAATAGTTTTTCAAAATCATATTCAGCAATTTGTTTAATAATATGTTCTTTCATAATTAGAATAATTTAAGTTGAGTATTACTAGTTTGATTTTTAGCCTTTAAATAAACTTTTCTATCATTTAACATAGCATTTACTTCTTTGGCTCTATATTGAATTTGATACCATTGTACAGTTTCTTTTCCATTAGGATCAATAGGATATTGATTATTAGCATCTCTAAACGGCATTCCATATTTATTCTTAACAAATGGACTACCTATATGACACAAACCTAAATTAACACAAGGTATTCCTAAAATAAGTTCTACTCCTCTAGCATAAGTTGATAATTGCATTGTATAATGAGAACCGTTGCAATTAGGAAGATGATTTAGAGGAGGAAGCATTTTTTCATTAGTAACAACATATTCGTTGGTTCGTTGATGAGGTATAGTTTTCTTATCTTTTTTGAAATAACCAGCATCGAATTGAAGACCATCTCTATTTGTTTTCCAATCTAGAATAACAAAATCAGTAGGTCTGTAACAAAGAATATCTATAGTACCTGATATTTTATAATCAATCAAAAACATTCCTATTTCAGAATAAATAGTATATCCTTGTTTAGTATAAAAATCAAATACTCTATATATTTCTTCATACTTATAATCAGTAGCTTTTTTAAATGCTTCTATGTCCAAAGGTTTTGCTGCAAAATTAGGTATATCTGCAACTGTTACAACTCTACCATCTTCTATTTGTTTAAGATATTGAACTGCATTCTTAAACATACTGACTTCTTTAATAGCATCTTCGATTCCATTATGAGTAGCAGTTCCTCTTTCACAAGCTTCTTTAGTAATATCAGCCCATTGTTGCTCTAGTTGTTTTTCACTAATACCTAGTTCTTTAGCTTTTTTTCTAAGCCAATATTTTTTATCAAATTTAGGACAATAATTTTCATGAATAAGAGTAGTAACAGAAGTATATCCATTACCTAACGTATCAGTATATTTATGTCCTTCTTCTTGGAAATATAAAAATACTTCATCATATCTAGAATCTCTAACCATAATATTTAATTTTTATTGATAATTTTCAGCATCCATACTAGAAACAACTTCTTGTCCTCCTCTAGCACGTAATTGCTCTTGTTCATATAATAATTTTTCTTTAGCTTTATCCAATTTATCTATAGTAGCTGGAATATCTCCCGCAACTTTAGCAACTAATTGAATATTTTGTATAATTGCAGCTGTATCTTCTAAAGATATATCTTCACAAAGTTTTTCATTAAGTAAAGCGTTAATTTTGTTTATACTTAAATTAATATTATGAAGAGATTTTAAAATATTTTCTACAGTTCTACCTGCTTCTGTAATATTTTCATCATAATATCTTTTGTAAAGTCTAATTACTAGAGCATCAGGAAGATAACTTCTATCTAAACCTGCTAATTCACAGGATGCTTTGATAGATTCAACTTCACTAAGTCCTTGTTGTCTAACAGAAGATTTAGGATCTCCCATATTATAAATAAAAACACATTCTTTTATGTATTGTTCTTTATTAGGACTTTTATCTCTAGTATATAATTCTTTAACATCTTTATCAATTAGCTGTCTAATACCAGGTGCTTTAGGCATTCCGGTATCATCTATAACTAATAAACTATCAATCTCTATTTTCATAACAAATTATATTAGAAACTACTGTCATTTTATCTTTACAATATAAAGCAAAATTAGCAACATGAGCACCTCTTTCTTCAACCATTCTTTTATAGTATTTTTTATAAGATTTAACTCTCATACTAACTAAATATTTATAAGTTCTTTGAGCTCTAATATCTCTATCTATATCTTTTATTAATTCTACTTTAAATTTCTTATATTCTTCAGCAGTTAATACAGATTTAGCATCAGATAATTGTTGTTTTCTAGCATCAGTATTTAATTCTTGTTTAATAAGAGAAGCTCTAACATTACCAATAAAAGGAACACTAGTCCAATCTCCTTTAGAAATATGTTCGGCTATTTGCTTATTTAATATTGTTATAAATTCTTTAGTAATTCTTTTTTTATGTTCATCTTTAATTTGTTCTAATATATCATAAGGATAATTAACAAATATTTCTTTATCAGAATTACTAGGTTTACATATACTAGGCATAACATTATTAATTTAAAAGGGAGTATTTATAATAAGTTTACTATAAATACCCCCGTAAAGGAAACCTCTTGGATTATGAGTTATAATAAGCGTCAAAATCCTCTTCATTACTAAATGCTAGAGGCTTTTTATTAGCCATAGCAATCTCTTGTTCAACTCTCTCATCTTCTGTAAGTTCTTTCTTCTTCTTAGTAATTACAGCTTGAATATAATCCAAATCTACAACTCTAAGTTCAACTCCTGCAACAATATCTTGTTTCATAGAGTTTTTAGGATTCTTACCAATAGTAGCTTTAAGATCCATAAGGTCAGCATATGAACTAATACCTCTAACATCTTCACAAGCACTAAAAAGAAGTCCTCCGTTAATAATTACTTTATCTCCACAAGCAATCTTATCAGAACCCTTGATAAAATGAGCAGTATAAGCTGTTTCAAGTTGAGCATTTCGTACATTAACTAAACTAGAAATAGAACAAAGACTTACTACAGCAACAAGGGCTTTTTTATCAGCAAGTCTAACACATTCAGCATCTTTCTTAATAGAATTAAAATCAATGTCAGAAATCTTTTGTGGAACATTAATTGTCCTGTCTTTTACATCTATTTGTATCATAACTATTAGTATTAAATTAAACATTAGTTTTATTAACTGCTATAAATATAAGGTATACTAGGATAATATAA
Organism: archaeon; assembly: GCA_024413395.1. Classification (GTDB taxonomy): domain Archaea; phylum Methanobacteriota; class Methanobacteria; order Methanobacteriales; family Methanobacteriaceae; genus Methanocatella. The sequence goes on along the minus strand of JAKSUH010000001.1, from coordinate 133 downwards.
AACCTATTTAACATTATTTAACTATTATGTTAAAAAAGCATAAAAAAAGTTAAATTACTTGCGTATTAACTCTTGACAAACTATATTTGATAATACTATTAATAATACTTATATTAATCATAATTATTATATA